>JAWVZC010000067.1:0-14327 GCA_033722415.1 Balneolaceae bacterium
CGTATTTTCCTTGTCGAGGCGGGCCCCCGGATCCTGCACGGATTCCCGGACTCGCTGGCTGAAAAAGCGCGACAGGCCCTGGAGGATATGGGGGTCAGCGTGCTGCTCAACACTCCGGTCACCGATATCGGGGAAGGCCGGGTACAGTTTAAGGAGGGGGCTATCGAAACGCCGAATATCGTGTGGGCGGCGGGGGTTGCCGCTTCTCCGCTTCTCAACTCACTGGAGGAGCCGCAGGATCGCGCCGGCCGCGTGAAGGTCAATCAGGATTTGAGCATTTCGGATTACCCCGAAATTTTTGTGATCGGCGATGCCGCCCACCTGGTGGAAGAGGGAGATGACCAGCCGCTACCCGGGCTGGCTCCCGTGGCTATGCAGCAGGGGCGTTATGTGGGGAAGGTGATCAAAAACCAGGTTCTCCCGGAGGAACGGGAGCCGTTTCAATACGTCGACAAGGGTACGATGGCGACCATCGGGCGGGCCAAGGCCGTGGCCGACATCAAGGGATGGAAGTTCAGCGGTTTCTTTGCCTGGATCCTCTGGTCGGTGATACACATCTTTTTCCTGATCGGATTTCGAAACCGGGTGAAGGTCTTCGTGGAGTGGATGTGGTTCTACTTCTCGTTCAAACGCGGGGTACGGCTCATCACCAACCGGTTTTCGGAGTAGGGTGGAATAGAGAAATCTAAAATTAACCTGATGGCGCTACGTGGCAAAAGAGCTGCCACAGCCGCAGGTTTCCTCGGCATTGGGATTGTTGAACGTGAAGCCTCTAGCATCAAGCCCATCGGGATAATCTATCGAAATCCCCTCAAGATACATCAGGTGCTTGGTATCCACGATGATTTCAATACCGTTGCTTTCAAACAGCTGGTCATCGTCACTCTTGTAGTCGAAACCGAGCTTGTAGCTCAAACCAGAGCAGCCTCCTCCCTCCACGGCCACGCGGAGGTAGAGATCTTCGTCAAGGTCTTCTCCTTTTTTTATTTTTCGGACCTGTCGCACCGCGCGTTCGGTAAGAGACACCTTGTTTCCCCCGGTGGTGGTTTTGGAGGTATCGATACCTGAAAAAGCGGATTCCTCCGGTTGTGATTCACCGGTATCATCCTCGGCATCGATCAGGTCTGAAATTACCGCGTCCAAATCATCATCTTGTCCTGCTGGCATAACTCGTAGTCAATAAATTGTTCAGGATTCGCACTTCTGGGAAAACGTGAAATAGTCCACATTGTTTTTGGTAAACAGGTTCAGTACACCGGCACTGACCAGATTGACCAATATACCGGATGCCTTGCCCGATTGCACATCGATAAGATGTGAGAATTTTTCAACCGTAATTTCGCCATATTCATTCAGATAGCGAAACAGTTTCTGTTCGTTGGGACCGTATTCAAACGTGACGCCCTTTTCCGAGTGTTTATTCTGCATAACGGCTACCAGCTCCTTGCTGGCCACTTTGTTCTGGTCACCTTTCCGCACATAAACCGTACGCCGCCGGTTGTGCTGCACATAAATCGGCTTCTTTTCCACCTCGGGCACCCGTATCACGAGCAGATCACGCTGGCCGAAGTGGACCACTTCGATGGTAATATCCACGGCCGGCGTGCAGATCTCGTGCGTCGCCTTGTTCAGCAGATACTCCTCTTCATGGTATCCTTCCACACCGATCAGCGCCTTGTCATCATCAACGCCGATCAGCAGGGTGCCCCCGCTGGTGTTGGCAAATGCAGCGATTTCGCGGGCTATCTTCTCGGCTGAGGGAATGGTGCGCTTGAACTCAAGATATTTGCCCTCTCCTGTCTGGGCCAGGTTTTTGACATCAAGGTAGGACATCTGCGACTGGATCGCCGAATTGGATTTATCAAAGTACATAGCCACTCTGTTCCGTAAGATTAGCCTGTTGACGTAGGTAAAGTAAAAAAGTTTTTGATGAAAGCATCAACAAAACCAGCGAATTACGTCATTCTAACGGACGATCCCGCGGGTTAGTACCTGCATCTACACAACTTCGGAGTTATATCACAACCTCTTCTTTGGGATCTCTCGTCATCAGGTCGTAGAGCACATCTTTCGGATCCTCCTGTTCAAACAGAACACGGTAAACGGCATCGGTGATGGGCATCTCGATCTTGAGTTTCCGGCTCCAGTCGTGCACCGACCGGGTGGTGCGCACGCCTTCGGCGATCATGTTCATGCTGTTGACAATTTCGTCGAGTGTCTTGCCCCGCCCGATATGGTAGCCGACATACCGGTTCCTGCTGTGCTCGCTCGTGCAGGTGACGATCAGGTCGCCCACGCCGGTCAGGCCCGAAAAGGTATCCTGCGATGCCCCCAATTTCATCCCCAGCCGCTTGATCTCGTGCAGTCCCCGCGTTATCAGTGCAGCCTTCGCATTGTCGCCCAGCTCCGCCCCGTCAATGATTCCGGCGGCAATCGCCATAATATTTTTTACGGATCCGCCAATCTCCACCCCCATGATGTCATAGTTCAGGTATACCCGAAACATCGGGGTCATGAAGGTCTCCTGGATGATACCCGCCGTGCGTTTGGAGTAGGAAGAGGAGACAACCGTGGTCGGCCGAAACTTGCTGACCTCTTCGGCATGGCTGGGTCCCGATATCACGCCGATGTGATCCTGCACGATCACCTCATCCAGCACTTCGTCCAGCACCTGCGACATCGTCATAAAGGTGTCGTTTTCGATCCCCTTGGCCACACTTACGATCATCTCCTGGCCGGAGAGGTGCGGTTTGACCCGCCGGGCGACCTCGCGCATGGCGTGAGAGGGGGTGACAAAAACGATCATGTCGCGCCGGTGGAGACACTCCGCCATGTCGGTATGGCATACCACGGATTCTGGGAGTGTTACGTCCGGAATGTAGGTGGGATTCCTGTGGTGATTATTGATGGCAGCAGCTATTTCGGGTTCCCGGGCCCAAAGCTTCACCCGGTTGCCGGCGCGGCTAAGTACGATGGAGAGGGCCGTTCCAAAACTGCCGGCCCCGATCACGGAAACGTTCTTCACGATGCTGTCTGTCCTTTTTGTCCATCCTTGTTCAGCCACCCCACCGCCGGTTTAAACGAGCTGATCCGGTTCTCTTCTCCTTTCATCAGCCGCCGTATATTGCCGCGGTGTTTGATGATGATACCGAGACCGACCAGGGCTCCGAAAATGAGGATGCTGCCGTCCAGGGGCCACCCGAAGCCGTATTTCAGGATAACCAGGATTATGGGATAGATGAAGGCTCCGATCAGTGAAGCGAGCGAAACGTAGTGACTGGTCAGCATCACAATAAGAAATACACCCGCCGTAATGGCCACAGAGATCGGCTCAATGCCACTGAGCATGCCGGCAGCGGTAGCCATTCCCTTGCCTCCCTCAAAGTTGGAGTAGAGCGGGAACATATGCCCGACCACCGCCACCACGCCACAGAGTATCTGCAAAAACGGGTCCACGCTCCAGTTGGGGATAACTGATACCGGACCCGAACCGATCTGGTAGGCGAGTTGGCTGATCCAGAGAGAGCTCACAAAACCTTTCATAAAATCGATCAAAAGGACCACTACGCCCGGTTTCCACCCGAGCAGTCGGAACGTATTGGTGGCCCCGGCGTTTCCGCTGCCGTAATTGCGGATATCAACCCCTTTTACCAGTTTCCCCACCCAAATGGAGGAGGGGATCGATCCCACCAGATAGCTTAGTAATACGACAACTGCAATTGCCAGCATAGGCTCCTCGTTCATTGTTTTGAGCGTTTGATTTCGAAACTATATGCTCCTAACCAGTGCGTTGTTCCCCACCAACGTACTATAACGGATGTAATCCTGTTATTTATACATGTCGTTCTGCATGATAGGAAGAACGAACGAGCGGTCCACTCTCGACATGTTCAATGCCCATCTCCTCACCAATTTCCTTGTACTCGGCAAACTGGTCGGGGTGCACCCATTCCTCGACGGGGTGGTGCATCTTGGTGGGCTGCATATACTGCCCGATGGTCAGCACGTCCACCTGATGATCGACGCAATCCTGCATCAGTTCAACAACCTCCTCAGGGCGCTCTCCGAGCCCGACCATAATTCCGGTTTTGGAGCGAAGTCCGGCCTCTTTGGTTCGCTGCAGCAGTTCCAGGGATCGCTCATATTTGGCCTGGGGACGCACTTCCCGGTAGAGTCTCGGAACGGTTTCCAGGTTGTGACTCAACACATCAGGAGGTGTATCAATGACGATCTGAAGCGCATCCCATACCCCCCGGAAATCGGGTATCAGGGATTCGATGGTCACCCCGGGGATCTCCTCCCGCAACATGCGGTGGCATTCCGCGAAAATAGGCGCCCCGCCGTCGTCGCGTTCATCCCGATTTACCGACGTCAGGACCACATGCTTCAGGTCCATTTTCCTGGCGGCCTCGGTGACCCGTCGCGGTTCATCCCAATCGAGCCCCTGGACCGGTCGTCCCGTCTTTACGGCACAAAATGAGCAGGATCGCGTGCACACATCTCCCAAAATCATAAATGTGGCGGTACCGATACCCCAGCACTCCCCGATATTCGGGCAGCGGGCTACTGCACAAACCGTGGTCAGCGAGTTATTCTGGATTGTGTCTGCCACCACTTTGAACTTCTCACCGGAGGGCAGTTTCACCCGCAGCCAGTCGGGCCGCCGCTGGGTGGTTTCTTCGCGATCTATGACGTTGAGCTCTTTAATCATAAAACTGGTTATTGATTGGGTACAGCCTTCTGTTGATCTGCTGTAAGATATGAAAATTGTCCTTCGAGTTCAGGCAATGTACCATCTTTAACAATTACGGCGTCGAACACGTTTTCGAAGTGCGACACAATCTTTTCCCTGACCTCGCCCGGGTCTACCGGCTGCCCGAGCAGCTCCTGCAGGCTGGTAACATCCTTGTCGGTGATACCGCAGGGAACAATGTGCTGAAAGTAGCTGAGATCGGTGTTTACGTTAAAGGCAAACCCGTGCATGGTTACCCAGCGGGAGCATTTTATGCCCATGGCGCAGATCTTCTTGTCGCCCACCCAGACCCCGGTCAGCCCTTCGATCCGGCCCGCTTCGATCCCGTATTCGGTACAGGTACGGATTATCACTTCCTCGAGAAAACGCAGGTATTTATGGATGTCGGTAAAATACCGGTCGAGGTCCAGAATCGGGTACCCCACAATCTGCCCCGGACCGTGATAGGTGATGTCGCCGCCGCGATCAATTTCCACGTATTCGGCATCAATATCGGTGAGCTCGGCCAGGCCTTTCAGGAGATGGGCGGAGTCCCCACTTTTACCCAGAGTGTAAACATGGGGATGTTCCACAAACAGCAGTACATCGTCGGGCTCATCGCCGGGTTTGTAGAGTTTCTTTTTCCTGCGCTTCAACTTTTCATCCACCAGACGCTGCTGAATGGCGGCCTGAAGGTCCCACACAGGCTGGTAGGGGGCCGTGCCGATATCGAATACCTGGATGGTTGGCATAATGTTACTCTTCGCTGATGCGCAGAATTTTAAAATTATTGCAAATTGCAGATCTATCGTCTAATAACGGTCTTTACCAGCTTTTTTTATTTACCGGTCATTCGACCGCTCCAAACCGCCTCTGTAAACACAAGAGTTACTTGCGGGGAGGCGTTTCAAAAGCCCCCCTGAGAATTATAACTGACCGGGATTAAGATACGTCAACATTGGACTTGGTCAAAGTGAACGCCGGCTAGCATTTCGGCAGATTTTAGTTAACCAGCAGTTTGTTTCACCGGCACGGGTATTGCTTACACCGTTCTGAGGCTCATAATTTCTGGTGAGAATTCGAGTTTAACCCAGTTCTGTAATTTGTCAACAAACTTCCTCATAACCCGATTCCGGAGCCCCGGAGCCGTCCTGGTTTACATCAGATAACAGGTATCGACATGATGCCGAGAACCGGATGTCCGGCTAAATTCCGTACTCGGGCATATTCTGCTCCTGGTTGTTTTAACCACGAATCTCACAACATATTTTGCCCCATTCCTCAGCGCATCAGCGACTCTGGGGGAGTATTTACTTTTTGCCTGGCTGTGTGCCCAGGTGAACCCCCACCTTGTAGGCTTCGGCGGCAGCTTCCATGACCGATTCGGAGAGTGTCGGGTGCGGATGCACACCGTGAATAATTTCATGGCCGGTGGTCTCCAGGTCGCGGGCCACAACCACTTCGGCGATCAGTTCCGTGACGTTGGCGCCAATCATATGGCACCCCAGCCACTCCCCGTATTTTTCATCGAAGATCACTTTCACGAACCCTTCTTCATGCCCGTAGGCCGTGGCTTTTCCGCTGGCGGAGAAGGGAAATTTACCGACCAGCACGTCATACCCCTCCTCTTTGGCCTGCTCCTCGGTATAGCCCACCGAAGCGATCTGCGGCTCGCAGTAGGTACAGCCCGGGATGTTGTTGTAGTTCATCGGGTGGACCTCCTCGCCGGCCAGTCGCTCCACGCAGAGGATGCCCTCGTGCGAAGCCTTGTGAGCCAGCCAGGGCGCGCCTGCTACATCACCGATGGCAAAAATATTGTCGACCGAGGTCTGGTAGGTCTGCCTGTCGATCTCGATGGCTCCTTTCTCATATTTCACGCCGATGTCGTCGAGCCCGATACCCTCCACGTTGCCGGTAACCCCCACGGCTGAGAGCACCACGTCGGCTTCCACCTTCTCTTCCTTGTCCCCGGTTTTGACGGTAACTTCTACGCTGTCTCCTTTTTCGGCGACTTCCTCGACGGTGCTGCCGGTCCTGATATCCATGCCCTTTTTCTTGTAGATCTTTCCGAGCTCCCTGCCGATATCCTTGTCTTCCACCGGTACCAGCGTATCCTGCAGCTCCACGAGGGTCACTTCGGTGCCCAGCGTGTGGTAAAAATAGGCAAACTCCACACCGATGGCCCCGGCCCCGATAATCACCATCTTGTCCGGTTGTTCCTCCAGCTTCATGGCTCGTTCCGAATCGATCACCAGCTCACCGTCGATAGGGATGTTGGGCAGCTCGCGGGGGCGTGCCCCGGTGGCAATGATAAACTTGTCAGCCTTGATCTGCTCCGTGGTCTCGTCGTTTTCGTCAACCACCTTAATCTGCTCGGTCGACTCGAAGACCCCCTTGCCTTCAAACACCTCGATCTTGTTGGCCTTCATCAGGAACTGGACGCCTTTACTCATCTTGTTGGCTACGTTCCTGCTGCGCTCGATCATACCGCCGAAGTCGGCTGAATAATCGTTGACCTCAACTCCGTAGTCGGTGGCATGTTCAATATTTTCAAAAACCTCGGCTGAACGGAGCAGCGCCTTGGTGGGAATACAACCGATATTCAGGCAAACACCGCCGAGATGTCGTTTCTCCACGATCGCGGTATTAAAGCCCAGCTGGGATGCTCGAATTGCAGCTACATAACCGCCGGGTCCTGATCCTATAACGCAGATATCAAATTCTTTAGCCATGAGAACGTGTTATTTGTAGAGTTGGTGATTTACTGAATTGTTAAATTTGTGATTTGATGAACATACGAATTACCGGGATTTACACGTCACAGCGCCGGTTTTCTTCCAAACAAGACTGTCAACAAATCAAAAATTCAACAATTTCAAAGGCGGGTCTAATTTAAGGATATTCGTGTGAAGGTGAAATGTATAAGCTCATTAATTTAAGGGGGCCGGTGCAGGCGGCAGGGACCGCAATCCCGCACCTCCCTTTCAGTACAGTTCCTTGCTCATAAACAGCATAGGGGGATTCCCGTTGTCAAAGCCGAAGCGCTCGTAGAGGTCAACAGCGGGATTATCCTGCCGAACTTCCAGGGTAATGCGGCAGCAATCCATTTTTTTGGCCTTGTTCTGGATCGCCCGCAGCATCCGCTTACCGATGCCAAGCCCGCGAAGCCTGGGGATGACGGCCAGGTCGTGGATGTTGATCACCCGCCGCCCCTCGAATGTGGAAAAGCAGATAAAACAGTTGGCAATGCCCACGGCTTTCTTTTTGTGGACCGCCAGCAGGGTGAAAGCGTTGGGCAGTTCCTGCAATTTTTCAATCAGCCGAATACGGGTGGCGTTCGGCATCGGTTCGTCCATACCCATTTCGTCCCGGACATACATGTCGGTCAGCCTCAACACGGCCGCGGCATGGGTTTCATTATCGTAATCGGCCTCAATTATCTGTAGCTCCAGCAAAATTAACCTCCCTGTTTATTTCCATCAAACCGGAATTGTCAACTGATGCCCGCCCGGTACGGATTTCGGGCTGTTCCCCCTGCATATTAGCAGGAACATACGGAACATCGGGTAGCCATTTCCAGCAGGAACAACATACCTGTTACCCCGAAATTCTCACAATATTTTGGCGATTTCCCTGTAACTTACCGCACCGTACAGAATCAGATCATTGGCTAGTGTCAACCTGAAGTGTCACCGTGTGGAACGCCGTTAATTTACTGATACATTTCGGCATTCCGGGAATACAATCAGATTAGGGCTCCATGCGGTATACTGTGTTATACGAAAAGAAAAGAATTAATCAAACCTGAGGAAAGGGCATGTCCGTGTTCGAACGAGTTTTCAATCATGCATCGGCGGTGTTGATCGCACTGCTGATTGTTTCCTGCGGCGACAGCACAACATCTCCCGAAACTGACAACAATCCGGACAACAGCGGGAGTGGCAGTGAGGAAACCTTTTCATACTCACACACCGAAAAACCCGGCATTTCCGCCAATGATTTTCTTTCCAACAGCGGTTTCAGCCGGTTAACCGTGGAGATCGACTACATGGCCGGGTATGAACTAGATCCCGAGGCCCTCTCCAGCCTCGAGACGTTCCTTAAGGAGCGTCTGACAAAGTCAGATATTCAGCTGAATGAACCGACTGAAATTGCTGCGGGCGGCCAGGATCAGTACATGGCCGGCGAAATAAGGAATATCGAACAGGATCATCGCGATCATTTTACTGAGGACGAAACTCTTGCCGTTTACATCCTGGTGACCGACGCCAGATATGAGCAGGAAAATGTGCTGGGCATCGCCTACTACAACACCTCTGCAGCTTTATTCGGCCACGCAATCGATGAAATCAGCGGGGGACTCGGCCAGCCCTCGCGCCACGTCACCGAAGCCACCACCCTCCGTCACGAATTTGGCCATCTGTTTGGCCTGGTAGGTATTGAGGGATCAGGCACCGAAATGAAGCAGGAGCACCAGGATACTCCCCATGGGAATCACTGCGACAACAAGAATTGCCTGATGTACTATGCAATTGAGAGCGCAGATCTGTTCGCCAACGTATTCGGTGGCAGTATCCCGGATCTCGATCTGAACTGTATTGATGATTTGCAGGCAAACGGGGGGAAGTAGGGAGTTTTGTGTCATGGATCTTGGGTCATGGGTCTAGGGTGATTGAAATTATCCTCATCTGCCAAAAACTCATTTTTCATACCTCACGACATACGACTCACTCGAAACCCATTACTCATGACTAATTTTGCTTGAATTTATAGAGGTGCTCTTCTCCCACCTTTTCCTCGGCCTGGTTCAGGGCATATCCGCTGTCAAACAGCACGATCGGGTGACCCTCCATATCCTTGGTGACATGCGTGGAGTAGCTGGATTCCAGCTTCCCGATTACCTTCTTGTTGTCCGGCAGCCAGCGCGCCGCATGATAGCTGACGCTGCTCATGTTGAGCTCCACGTTATACTCATAACTCATCCGGTGTTTTACAACGTCAAACTGGAGTGCCCCGACGGTACCGAGCAGCAGCTCGTTGCCGACTCCCCCGGGCACCTCGAATACGTGTACCACCCCTTCCTCGGCCAGCTGTTTAAGTCCCTCACGCAGCTGCTTCCGCTTGAATGGATCCTTCGTGGCCACTTTCATAAAGTGCTCGGGGGTAAACAGCGGGATGACATTGAACTTCACCGGCTCCCCGCTGTAAATCGTGGTACCGATGCGAAAGGACCCGGGGTTGAACAGCGAAACCACATCGCCCGGGTAAGCTTCCTCCAGAATGTGGCGCTCATCCCCCATCAGCGTGTGGGGAGTCGACATTTTGACCTTGTTACCGGTGTTGGCTTCCGTAACTTCCAGGTTCCGCTCAAATTTGCCGGACGTAATTCGTACGAAAGCCGCACAATCGCGATGATTCGGATTCATGTTGGCCTGCAGCTTGAAGACAAACCCTGAAAAATCCTCACCCAGCACCCGCTCTTTACCTTCTTCATCCGCATACGGCTGCGGGGGATTGGCCAAGTCCGAGAAATACTGCAGGAATACATCCAGCCCAAAATTGTTCAGGGCCGAACCGAAAAACATCGGCGTACGCTTTCCGTTCAGGTAGGCCTGACGGTCCATTGAATCGAAGATATCCTCGACCAGCAGCGCCTCCTCGTAAAACTCCTCCTTCATCGAGTCCGAAAGCGAGCTCTGCTCGATCCCCTCTTCCAGGTCGAACACTTCCGTTTCCGCTTTCTGGGCTCCATGCTTCTCCTTGCGGTACAGGTAGAGCTTTTTGCCGATCAGGTCGTAGATGCCCTCAAAATTCTTGCCGTACCCCAGCGGCCAGGAGGCCGGGATCGGTTCGATACCGAGCTGGTTCTCCACGTTGCTCATGATCTCCAGCGGCTTTAGTCCGGGCCGGTCACACTTGTTCACAAACGTGATGATCGGGATCTCCCGCATCTTGCAGACCTCGAACAGCTTCTCGGTCTGTTCCTCTACGCCCTTGGCCACGTCGATCACCATCAGTGCGGTATCGGCAGCCACCAGGGTTCGCAGGGTATCTTCCGAAAAATCCTTGTGGCCGGGGGTATCCAACAGGTTGTACTTGATGTTGTCTTTTTCGAACCGTAGTACCGAGGAGGTGACGGAGATGCCGCGCTCCTTCTCGATCGCCATCCAGTCGGAGGCCGCATACCGGCTGGCCTTGCGCTGGCGGATGGAGCCTGCCTCGTGGATCGCCCCGCCGTAGAGCAGCAGTTTTTCGGTAAGCGTGGTTTTACCGGCATCCGGGTGAGAGATAATGGCAAAGGTGCGCCGCCGCCGGGCTTCCTTCTCTATCTGCTGTTGTTTTTTGGTAGTAGCTGTATCGGTTTCGGCCATAGATCTGTAAAACGGGAGGTATTGACTTTCAATTCCTGTATGTAAAAAGCGTACAAGATAAGGTTTTTGGAGAGAAATTTCATTTTATATAGTTATGGGTCGTGGGCAGTGAACCATCAATTTCTACAGACTGCGGGAATAAATTCCCGTGCAAGCGACAAATCTGCCACTTTTTCATTCGTTATTCCCCGTTCGGTACTCGTTATCAAAACAGCCCGAGCTGTTCACCCTGCTTTTCCACGGGCCAGGCGGGCATGGGGTTGAGGTCGATCAGTTCAGACAACAACTGGTGAAACTTACGCGCGATCGGCGGCTGATGTACCGGGTCCGGGGCATGGGTAAAGATGTAGGGATGCAGCCCCTCCCTGATCCAGTCGGCAACAACGATAGCCCACTCTTTCAGGTAGGGCTCGTTGTTCAGCGGGTCGTTGGCGCCCACAAAACGGACAAACGGGCGCGAACCGGTTGTGTCGAACCGCACCGGCACCTTCGGCTTTTTCTGCTGCGCCTCCCGGATGGAGGGATCCTGTGACTTCATGGCGTGCAGTTTGCGGGTATCAAATACCACGCGATCGATATTAAAGCTTTTTAGCAGGCGGTTCAGCCGGTTTTCGTGCCGCCCGTGATCGAAAAAATCGGGGTGGCGCACCTCCACGGCGTAGCTGTACATACTTGGCAATACCCCAAGCATAACCTCCAGTTTGTCCATTTCTTTGGGGGAAAACTGCGGGGGGAGCTGGATCAGAAACGGCCCCAGCCGCTCTTCGATCGGTTCAAACACCTCCAGGAAGCGACGTACTTCATCCTCCACGTCGTTCAACCGCTTATAGTGGGTAATCGAGCGATTGAATTTAAAACAGAACTTGAATCCATCGGGGGTCTGTGCGCCCCATTTTTGTACGGTTTGTTTATCGGGTACATTGTAGAAGGTTGTGTTGCCCTCCACCGTATTGAACACGGATGCATACTGCTTCAGGTACTCCTTCTGCCTGGCATCGTCACGAAAAAAATTTCCGACCCACTCCCTGAGGCTCCATACCGTGCAGCCCAGGTGATATTTTGTAATCGCCATATTATTGCCTTGCCTGTAATTTCGGAACGCGGATAACACCCGTTATGCTGATACTTTCCGAGTGATGTATAAATGTATAAAATTAATTGGTTGTATTCCTGTAACCCGGTGGAACGGGATTTTGTACGACAAATACGAAATATGTCCCTCCAATTTCGGCGTTTTAATAGCGTACATTTAATTCTATATTAAAGCGATTTCAAATTAACGGGAGTTCAGGGATGCCATTTGCTTTCTGGGATTACGTGGTCATGGGATTGTATGTAGCGGTGATGGCCGTAGTGGCCGTCATAGCCAAACGCAGGGGACAGGATTCCCTCGAGGATTTCTTCACGGGCGGCAAGAACCTGCCCTGGTGGCTGGTGGGCATTTCGATGGTGGCTACCACCTTTGCCGCCGACACCCCGCTGGCCGTTACCGGCATCATCGCCAGCGAGGGGATCGCCGGCAACTGGATCTGGTGGAACTTCATGTTCTCGGGGCTCTTTACCGTGTTTCTCTACGCCAAACTGTGGAAACGCGCGGATGTAATCACCGACGTAGAGTTTATCGAGCTGCGGTATGGGGGAAAACCCGCCAGCATTCTACGGGGGTTCCGGGCCCTCTACCTGGCATTCCCGATCAACTGCATTATCCTTGGCTGGGTAACGGTGGGCATGGCCAAGGTGTTGACGATCATCACCGGGGCCGACCAGTGGCTTGTCATCGTTGTCCTCTACCTGTTAATCGGTATCTATATCGCGATCTCCGGACTCTGGGGCGTGGTGGTTACCGACTTCCTCCAGTTCATTATCGCCATGGGCGGGTCCATCCTGCTGGCCTGGCTGGCGGTGAATCATGTGGGCGGACTGGACCAGCTTCATGCCAAAATTGTCGCCGAATACGGGGTCGATTCCTGGGTCCTCCAGTTTAACCCGATCACCAGTCCCAAGATCATGCTTGCTACGGCCCTGGTGTGGGTCGGTATGATGTGGTGGGCCTCCTGGTATCCCGGCTCGGAACCCGGGGGCGGCGGGTATATTGCCCAGCGGATGTTCTCCGCCAGAGATGAAAAACATGCCGTGGGCGGTACGCTGTTGTTTAATGTTGCTCATTTTGCGCTGCGCCCCTGGCCGTGGATCCTGGTGGCACTGGTTTCCCTGATTGTTTACCCCAACCTGGCCGATCCCGAAACCGGCTATCCCAAGATGATGCTGGACCTGCTGCCGACCGGACTGCTTGGACTGCTGGTAGTGGCTTTTCTTTCGGCTTTCGTATCCACCGTTTCCACCCACCTGAACTGGGGGGCTTCCTACGTAGTCAACGACTTCTACAAGCGGTACCTGAAGCCGCCCGAACAGTTTGCCACCGAGCAGCAGGCCCAGCAGCACTATGTGTGGATCTCCCGGCTGGCCACCCTGCTGATGATGGTGCTGGCGGTGATTGTCTCCTACTTTTTTGACACCGTCAAAGGCGGGTGGGAGGCGATCCTCTCGATCGGGGCGGGTACCGGGCTCGTTTTTATGCTGCGCTGGTTCTGGTGGCGCATCAACGCCTGGAGCGAAATTACGGCCATGATAGCCGCCGCTGCGGGCAGTTTCCTGGCTCCGGCCATCGGGTACGAGGGGTTTGCCGACAAGATGATCTTCACCACGATCTTTGCCACATTCTGGTGGGTGGGAATCACGCTGCTCACCCCGCCGGAATCCGACCGCACTCTTCAGCAGTTTTTTGATCGCGTACTGCCCGGAGGGCCCGGATGGAAAAAGTACCAGCCCGAAGGGGAAACCGTGGAGTCGCTCTGGCCGGCGATCCTGCAGGTGGCACTTTCGGCGGCAGCCATTATCGGGTTCCTGTACGGAACGGGAGAAATATTCTTTGGTTCACCATTACTCGGGGTTGGGCTGATGGCCGTTGGTGTACTCATACTCTATTTTATCGTCAGAAACCTCACCAAAATCAGGACAGTGGTTTCCGATACGGAGTAGTCTAACGTCAGTTCGACATAAAACCAGGTACTGATTGTAAGCCGGCATTTCTCACCAAGAAATTGGTTCGTCGGTAAGGCGAAGGGGTAATCGCAAACGAAACGTATATTGATACGTTGCGTGCGCTATTTCTACCCTCAACGCAGCAGACGGGACCATTTCGCAGTCCACGACCTGCTGGTATC
>JAWVZC010000068.1:0-14307 GCA_033722415.1 Balneolaceae bacterium
ACCCGGGCGGCCTTCAGATCTAAAACAGGGGGATAACCTGTAAGCCGAATTCTGTATCCCGCATGATGATGACTGTATTACATATCCTGCGGGTGGTAACCATTTATCTGGTCCCCGAATCGCTTCGGGGCTCAAGCACTCCACCCGGCCGTATAGCGACGAGCGGCGCACGACCTGCATGAGCTTACACCCCGTGAGGTTTACCCTGCCCCCGGCGTCACCGTCGGGGCGGTGGGCTCTTACCCCACCTTTTCACCCTTGCCGCCGGCAGTTGTGACCCCGGCGGCGGTATCTTTTCTGTGGCACTGGCTATCACCCGAAGCATTCGAGTAATCTTCCCGTTAGGAAGCACGGTGCTCGTAGGTGTTCGGACTTTCCTCCCGTCAGCTAGCCTGACAGGCGGCTACCCGGTTATCCCTGTGACTGATGTATATAACGAAAAATGACAATGCTTAGTTTACCTGCTCAACAGATAAAAAGCGAGAAGGCAAAAGGGAGTGTTGGTTCCTTCCCGCTTCTCGCTTCTGTACCAATCCCGTAACCGGGGGTGGGCAGCATGCTGCTTCGTGCCGGCAGCAGGCCATTCTAGTCGATGGAGAGCTCCTCTTCGGCCTTTTCAAAAAACGAGGGGTCCACGACGATACGACCGCTGTTTTCGTCAATGATGATCTTGTTTCCCCGTTTCACTTCCACCTGGGTCTGTGGCGGCAGCGCCATTCCAAGTGCCGCACCGCGTTCCATGGCAACAACGGCCAGACCGTTGCTCAGGCCATTGCGCAGCCGGTTGTAGCTTTTCAGGTAGCGATCGTCAATATTCTCAACGATCTCCTTCCGTTTTTCAAGCAATTTTTTCTCCTCCTCTTCGGTCTCTTTTTCGACCTTTTCGAGGTTGTCTTTTTTCTCTTTATGCAGCTTTTTGGTTTTTTCGAGGTTTTCGCGGGCTACTTCCAGTTCGTCCTTGATCTCCTCCTGGCGCTTCATGATCTCTTCCTGGCGCGATTCGGAGTTTTCAATCACCTGTTTTTGAGCTTCAATCTCCTTGGTAAGAGCATCGTATTCCCGGTTATTGCGAACCGAAAGTTGCTGCTCCTCATACTTCTCCATCTTGTTTTTGGCATCCTCGATCTCAAGCTCAAGATTTTCACTCTCCACTTCCAGCTGTTTCTGCTCCTCTTCCAGCTTGTTGATTTTGGCCTCATACCGGTTGATATCGGTCTCTATATCGAGAACTTCTTCGGGCAGGTCGCCGCGGAGCTGTTTCAGCTCATCGATTTTGCTGTCGATATATTGGAGGTTGGTTAACTGTTGAAGTACTTCTTCCATAGATTGCTGAGTAATCGGTTAGTCCTGTGGGTTTTTATTGGTTGTTGGAATGAACACGTTCATAGGATTCGTAACTACATCGGTCGCTAAGATATTGAGTTCTTCAAAGGCCTCGGAAAGTTCTTTCTGCAGGGCGTAGACCACGGGCACCTCGCTCTCGTAGTGGCCTACATCTATAAGCAGGAAATCATTTGCATCGACAAAATAGTCGTGGTACTTGATGTCAGCGGTAACAAACGCCTGGGCCCCCTCCGAAATTGCTTTGCCCGCCAGCGACACGCCCGCCCCGCCGCACACCGCCACTTTTTTGATACGCTCGGCGCTTCCGGAATACCGGACCGCCGTTACGCCAAGCCGTTCGGAAACCGTTTCAAGGAATTCCTGCTGGGTCAGCCCCTTGTCGTGGTAAAATCCAACCACACCCATGCCCACATTGTCGGACGGGCTGGCCACTTCCATCACCTGGTAGTTGCCCTGGTCCAGCAGCCCGTTTCGCCTGAGCTCCTTGATCAGTCCGGAGACATTGTGTTCATCGATAATCGCTTCAAACGTGCGCTGGCCATCCTTGCGGCCCTCCACATTATAAAAATGGGCTTCCTCTGCCGAGTAATAGTTCAGCATTTTAAGCACCGAATCGCTGTCGGAATAGGAGGTGGTGAGCACAATCTTTCGGGAAATATTGTAGCTCTTGTCAAGGAATTTCAGGTTGTCGAGCCCCAGCTGCTGGGCCAGTACGAATGAAACGCCGTCGAGAGCGGCATCCAGGTTGGTATGGGCCGCGATCAGGGCGATATCGTTCTGAATAAGCTTATAAATGATTTTTCCCTGTTCATCGGTGGGATTGATCCGGGAAATTTTCTGAAAAATAAGCGGATGGTGGGCTACAATCAGTTCGCAATTCTTCTCGATCGCTTCATTCACCACATCGAGGGTAACGTCGAGGCAGGTAAGGATGTTCGAGACCGGATGATCGGGGTCGCCGACCAGCAGGCCGACGTTGTCATAATCTAATTTGGTACTTGGTGGTGCCCATTGGTGGAGAAAGGTGGAAATATGCCGGACCTGACTGTTCATTTGGCTAACCGCTACCCCCGTACTTTATTTTGCAGGTCGGATGAAGGTAACGTAAATCTGGTTGCTCAGTAATGATCAATGGTAAGTAAATGTTCAGAGCCAGATGCAGCAGGTTAAAATTACCCGGTTCAATTCCAAAAAATACGATTTAAATCTGATTCTTAAAAGGTTATTTTCATATCGAATGAACAGTGCCAACTGGAACCAGAGACAATCCGAAACAGGTACCCATGAGTAAACAGATTTGCGATAATTTGAAAGCGGTCAAAAAGCGCATTGCCAGCGCCTGTGAAAAGGCGGACCGGAATCCCGACGAGATTACCCTGGTGGCGGTAAGCAAAACCAAGCCGATTGCAGACATCAGGACGGCGTTCGAGTGCGGGCAGGTCCATTTCGGGGAGAACCGCGCCAGGGAGCTGCAGGATAAGATGGACGAACTGGAAGAGGACCAGATTCGGTGGCATATGGTCGGCAACCTGCAGACCAATAAAATCAAGTATATGGTAAACCGCGTGGACTGGATCGACTCGGTACCGAAAAAGAAAACGATTCGTGAGATTGAAAAACGGGCCTCCCGCATCGAACGCGTTATCAACATATTGATACAGGTGAACATCAGCGGAGAAGAGCAGAAAAGCGGGTGCGAACCGGAGGACCTGGGCAAAATTCTGGAGTATACACGGGGAAAAGACCACGTACATGTTCGCGGCTTGATGGGAATGGCCACCTACCTGGATGAGGACGAGGACCTGGAGACCATTCGGCCCGAATTCCGGTTGCTACGGGAACTTCGTGACGAACACCGTTCTTATAACGGCGGTAACATCCAGCTCGACCATCTCTCGATGGGTATGACCAACGACCTTGAAATTGCCATCCAGGAGGGTTCTACCATGGTGCGGGTGGGCCGGGCCATTTTCGGTGAACGTGATTATGGATGACCAATTCTGCCGCCTGCGGTAACAATTGGCGCTGTTCCACGTAATATTGGGTGTTTCAATATGCTGATTATTTAGTACATTATAATTATGAACACCAATAAAGACTGTTGTTGTTATGGCCGTATGGATATGGGTACTGATTCCGCTCGTCGCCATCATTGGCGGATTCATTCTTGACTACCAGAAAAACAAGATGAAGATGATGAACAAAGGACGCCAGAACGAGCAAGAGGTGGAGGAGATCCGAAAACTGGTGGAATCGCTCAAGAAAAGGATTGAAAATCTCGAGGCAATTGCGGCGGGTGAACCGGAGGAGTTTAACACCGGGGCCGGGCGGGGAATGAGTGAAATCGAGATTGATGAAGAAGCTTCGATGAAGAAAGAGAATCAACGCAAAGTTTCCGAGATCGCTGATAAACGGAGGGTCAGGTAATGCAGGAACTGGATTTTGTCGTCGCCATCGTTGCCATCGTTTGTGCTACCAGCATTATCAAATCCTGGATCAAACGAAAACATAACAGCGCCGATTTTGTTGAGAAAGAACAGTTTAACAAACTTGCACAGGCGTTTATTCAATACAAAAAAGAGATGAAACAGCGGGTCGAACACCTGGAGGCGATCGTGACCGATGATGAATATGATGAGCGTGTTCACCCCCCTGCCAACGGGAACAAACCGCGGATTAAAAACCGGGAACCGGAAACAGAGCAGGTGGGTTCGTTAACCAATGATCTTAAAGAAAAAGAGAGGGTGCGATAATGGGTTTTGAAGAGATGGTTGTAGCGATCATAGGAACGGTAGCCGGCGTCGGGTTACTCGGCTTTGTAATTGCCAAGATTACCGGCCTGATCCAGGCCTGGATCAACCGGAAAAAGGGAGGATATGACGAGGAGACATTCAATCGCCTGGCCAAAGCCTTTATGCAACATAAAAAAGATACGGAACGCCGGTTGCAAAACCTGGAGGCGATCATCTCGGAAGAGGAGAATGAAGAGCAGCCCCGGCAGATATCGGAACCGAAACAGACGATTGAAATAGAAGATGATGAGAGGGAGTCGGGGCAGCAGCAGGGTTCCGGCGACTCAAAGCTCCGCAACATGTTAAAAAACTGATAACTGACCGTAACCGAACAGGAAATAACAGCATACAGGTAAAATAGTTTGCTATGAAACTTACCGCACTCGAAATCAAGCAGCAGAGTTTTGAAAAATCGTTTCGGGGATACGATCAGGCCGAGGTCGATGCCTTTCTGAACCTGATGTCGAATGAATGGGAACACCTGGTCGGGAAGAACCGGGAACTGGAGAAGCGTATCGAGGAGCTGGAGGAGAAGCTCAAGCATTACGAACGGGTGGAGGAAGCCCTTCACGAGACGCTTCAGACGGCCAAGGAATCGGCGGAAACGAAGCTTTCCGGGGCACGGAAAGAAGCCCGTAACAAGATTGAGAAAGCGGAAATGGAGGCGGAATCGATTGTGCGGGAGGCGATACAGCAGCGACAGCAGATCCGCCAGAGCATCCTTCGCCTGCTGGACCGTCGCAAAGAGATCGTCGGCGGCATCCGTTCCTACCTGGAAATGGCCCAGGAGTCACTCGATCAGTTTGCCAGGGATGAAGCCGACCTGTTTGACATGCCGGCCGAGAGCGATGTCGAATTTGACGAGCATTTCAAAAAGCAGATACAGAGCCGGAAACAAAAATTTTCCGAAGACCAGGATGCCGAGGAAGAGGCCCAGACCATCCCCCCCGGGGCCGAAGATGTCGACGACATCATCGACGAGCTGGACTAAGTGAGTAGAGCGGCCGGATATGACTCCTCAGCGGTTGATTCGCTATTGTAGACTATTGTAACAGGTCAGGATTGGCTGAACCCGCAAAATTAGCAGTGCCGGCGCAAGCTGTCCGTTTCCTGCCGGGCTCTGGCGCAATTCAAACGCCGTGACGGGCACCACCCACCACCTGAACGACATAACTGATCATCGACGCCCCTCCACGGAGCTCAATGCCGGTTGCCCTGAATACCGATCACCCTGTTCAATAACTTCTTCCAGAATCATTATATTCAGCAGACCCAATAAATCATCATACAAAATCGACAGGTAACCTGATTCATGTCCCCAGATACCGTGGAAGCATTTCGAACCAAGCGAACCGAGGCCCTGGCCTATATTCAGAACCAAACCGACATGCGCCCGAATTACCTGCTGATCCTGGGTACCGGGCTCGGCAACCTGGCGGATGAGATCGAGCTGGAACACAGCATTTCTTATGCCGACATCCCCCATTTTCCCGTTTCCACCGTGGAAAGCCATGCAGGAAAGCTGCTATTCGGAACCCTGGCCGGCAAGGAGGTTGTAGCGATGCAGGGCCGGTTCCATTACTACGAGGGATACACGATGCAGCAGATTGTATTCCCGGAACGCGTTCTGAAGGAGAACGGGGCCGATACTCTGATCGTCAGCAACGCTTCCGGCGGGTTAAACACCAACTACCGGCGCGGTGACATCATGCTGATCAACGACCATATCAACATGCTGGGTGACAACCCGCTGATCGGTCCGAATGACGATGAGCTGGGCCCGCGCTTCCCGGACATGAGTGAACCGTATACCGAGCGCCTGCTGGAGCTGGCGGAATCGGTGGCCCTGGAGGAGGGCATTAAAATGCACCAGGGGGTGTACCTGGCACTGAGCGGGCCGATGCTGGAAACGAAGGCGGAGTATCGCTTTCTGCGGCTGATCGGGGCGGATGTGGTCGGCATGAGTACCATCCCCGAAGTAATCGCCGCGGTGCATATGGGAATGGACGTAATGGGAATGTCGGTCATCACCGACGAGTGTTTCCCCGATGCGCTGGAACCGGTGGTCATAGAAGATGTACTTGAGGCCGCGGGCATGGCGGAACCGAAGATGACCAGGGTGATTATGGGAGTGCTGGAGCGGCTGTAGGTGCCGTTTACCGTGTTGTGGCAGGTATGTTGCCATCAAGAGTGTGGCTCGTACCCCCTTCAAACAACCGCCAACAACACGGCAGGGAAACCGGCCGCGGCAACTTTCTATACCATTATGTTCTGAAAAACGTTATTTTTGTTTAATACTATTGACTGAAAGCGAAAGTTTTCGTTTTAATAGAGTAGACCTCAATAATAACCCATCTTTTCAGCATTATGTTTACTGGTGGATTTAACGATGATATCTGGGATGAGTACAAGTGGGAAGCTCACCTGAATGAAATTGAACGAAAAAGCGACCAGCTTCGCCGGTTTATCGCCCCCGACCCGACCGGCAATACACCACGCTGGGTCACCCTGCTGCAGGAAAATCTGGATGAACTCGATGCGGTCGATGCCTTTATCGAGGAGGAGCTGCAGATCGAGGAGGCGTATTTCCCCGATGAAGAGGATGACGACTGGGATGACGAGATGGATGATGAGATGGATGATTTTTTCTATGATGATGAAATCGAAGATGAGTTCCTGTTCGACGAAGAGGATGATTTCGACTACGGTGAGGAGTGGAAAGCACTGAGCGAAGATTTTGCCATGTCCGATAACGGGTCCATTGAAAAGCTGGATATTTATAATACTGCCCGCGGACTTGCCGCATACATCCTTCAGTGGGCGGAAGGTATTCACACCAAATATCGCTCGGAGGAGTACAACGATTTCGTTGGCAACGTCCTCAAAATCGGGGCGAAACTGGCAGCCGGCTACTCCTTTGGGTTTGAACAGGATTATCTCGGGGGCAACATCGCTTACACTAAGAAAGCACTCCACTGCACCAACGTGTCGCTTGTACTGCTGCAGGATCACCTGAAAGGAGCTCCCTTTATCAACAAGGAGGAGTACCTGCTTCTCCATAAACAGCTTTTCGAGTTGCGGAATGACATCGGCATTTATGTGCAGGAACTCAGGGAACAGTTTTACCTGGGACTTGAATGATATACTGTGGGTTGTGAGTCGTGGGTCGTGTGTAATCTATTTCCGGAACATACAACACCACTCAATAGCCCACCGTTACCGATCGAGAGTGTGAACATTCATTTCCAGATGGCGACTTCGTGATGCCCTTCTGAGTCGGCCGAACCGCGGAACATACCCTGGGTGTTCATGTCGGTGAAAATGTTTCCATATTTGTCGACTGCAATCATGCCCGCCTCCCCGGGATTTAATACCTCGGTAAGCAGGTAGTTCCCGGCTTCAACCAGGGGAGCATCCCGGAACCGCATGTAGCTGGACACCGTATGACCCGAAACAGCCTGCATGATTTTTTCTCCCCATCCCGTCATCGAGACGGCAACCAGGTCACTGGCGTATGTACCGCTACCGATAATCGGTACATCCCCGACGCGGCCGTATTTTTTGTTCGTCATTCCGCCGGTAGACGTTCCCGCCACGATCTGCCCATTCATGTCGACCGCCACACACCCGACTGTACCAAATTTATGATTCCAGAGATCCCGCTCCGGATTATGTTCCTCACCATCTCCGGGAATCTGTTTCATGCTCCCCGACTGGGCTTCCTCCTGCAGGGCTTGTTTCAGGGCCCGGTACCTGCGTTCGGTATAAAAATACTGCTGGTCCACTCGTTCAACCCCCATCTCCGTGGCAAACTGCTCGGCACCGCCGGCGGCAAACATCACATGGTTCGATTTCTCCATGACCTGCCGGGCCAGCGAAATCGGATTTTTTACTGTTTTCACCCCGGTGACCGCTCCGGCCCGGCGGGTGTTGCCCACCATGATGGCGGCATCCAGCTCATGCTCCCCGTCATGCGTAAACACCGAACCCTTGCCGGCATTGAATTTCGGGTTGTCCTCCAGGTAGGTGATGGTCTGTTCCACCGCATCGAGTGCACTTCCCCCGTTTTGGAGAATCTCTTTTCCGATCGTCAGGGCTTCATCGAGGGCCGACTCGTAAGCCGTTACCACGGAATCCGGCTGGTTTTTTGATATGGTCCCCGCTCCGCCGTGGATTGCTAGTGCCCACTCTTTCTGTTGTTGCTGTGTCATTTCGGCGGTTGTTTCATCCCGGTTTGTACAGGCCACCAGCACCGTTGCCATCAGTAGTGTGATCAATACGGAAATATGGGAATAGTACATATCAGAAGGAACAGGTAGGTTGCGATTTTTTGAAAGTATAACGAGGCCGCGGGCAATATCAAAGCCCTATCCCGCCGGAAAAATTTGTAAGGATCCGGGCGTTCAGGGATCTATGTTACAGATGGACAATAATACCACATATCGGTTCCCTTACGCGCGGTATCCCGCTGTACGTCTTGCGCTGCTTTTCGCAGCGGGTATTGTACTTGCAGACCGTACGGAGATCGGCATGCTACCACTATCCGTATTGTTTGGTTTGGCCTCGGGTATCTACCTGCTGGCAGAATATCGTCTTCGCAGGCAGATGGGGACCGGAATCCACGCAGCAGCGTTAATCTTTTACCTGCTTTCGGTACTGTTGTTCGGCATCCTGTGGTTTCGTATGGGAGAATATGCGGACCGTCGAGCGGTTCCGCCCCTGTCCGAGATCTACCCGTGGGAGCAGGTAGCGATTTCCGGCACGGTGTACACCATAAAGCCGACCAGCACCGGCAAATACCAGCTCGATATTGCAGTGGACAGCACCCGGTTACCGGGCGACACTCTGCAGTGGACGCGCTCCTACAACATGCGCGTGGTGCTGGACCCGGCGGAGGATCCCTTCCCGAGTAAGCTGCAGATCGGTTCGGAGATAAAAGCGGAGGTCACCGTCTACCCGCTGGAGGGGCAGCGCAATCCCCATGATTTTGACTACAGGGGGTACCTGGCGTCAAGGGATATATTCACCCAGGCCGGCCTCGAAACTATCCGTAAGATTCGGGTTAACGACAGCTTCTGGAGCTGGCATACCCACAGAAGATGGATTTTAGCCCGCGTGGAACAGAATTTTGATGAGCCCACCGCACGGCTTGCCAAGGCCCTGCTTCTGGGTTATAAAGATGAACTGGACCGGTCGGAAAAGCTTGCGTTTTCCCGTGCGGGACTCTCCCACATCATGGCGGTTTCCGGCCTGCATGTAGGGTTTATACTCGCCCCGTTCTGGTTTCTGATTCCTTGGTTCTGGACCTTCCGATACGGCAAGCCGCTGGGCCTGCTGCTTTTGGTCATGCTGTTGACGGCCTATGCCGGAATTACCGGATTCTCCGCCTCCGTCTGCCGGGCCTCGCTCACCGCCGGCCTGATAACCTACGGAAAACTCTACCACAAGATCCGCGATTCCCTGAATTTGACAGCGGTTGCCGCCATTATTCTGCTGCTTATAAATCCGGGCGCCCTTTTTACGCCCGGGTTCCAGCTTTCATTTTCAGCAGTGTATATCATACTGCTTACGGTACCCGTTATCGAACGGTGGCTTCCGGCATGGATCCGTTTCCGCTGGTATGGTACACCGGTGATGGTGATGATTATTTCGGTTCTGGTACAGGTGGGCCTGTTTCCCCTGCTTACCTATCATTTTGGAGAGTTTTCGCTGGTTGGCCCCCTGGCGAATGCCGTAGTGGTGCCATGGCTCGGCATTCTGGTTCCGTGGGCACTGGTTCTTCTGCTTGTTCCCGGGCTGCATACCGGCACCACGGCAGGATTCCTGCTGAACTACCCCACCCAGTGGTTCCTGGCGCATCTGCAGGATTTTACCATGTGGATTTCGGACCTGGAGGGGAGCTGGATACGGATGCATGTCGACTCTCCCCTCATTTTTCTGCTCTGGCTCTCCGCTTTGATTGTGTTTGCTTCGGTGCATGTACCCCGGCTGCGCTGGAAGATGGTGATCCTGTTTCTGGTGTTTCTGGCTTGCAATAGCGCAGGAAACCTGATCAGTTCCCTTTCGCCGAAAACGCTGCAGGTGACAATTTATGACGTCGACCAGGGAGATGCGGCCCTCGTGCAAACACCAAACGGACGTCACGTTTTGATCGATACCGGCCGGTGGACGCCGGACTACAACAGCGCCCGGTATGTAATTCTGCCGCACCTGAAGGCGGAGGGCATCGACAAGCTGGATGCTGTATTCCTCTCCCACCCCCATGCCGACCACATCGGCGGTATCATTGAGCTTCTGAACCGTGTTCCAATCGATAGGATCTACCACTCCGGCTATCCCTACGATTCTGATCTATACGAGCGTTATCAGTCCCTGGCCCGGGAAAAAGGAGTTCCGGTGAAAGCACTTGGGGCCGGTGACAGGATCGAGATGGATCCCGCCATACTGCTGCTGGTTTACGGTCCCGCCGCCGGCACGTACGGTTCCGACCCGAATGAGCACTCCCTGGTTCTCGAGCTTGTATACGGGCAGACGGAACTGCTCTTTATGGGCGACGCCGGGAAAGAACAGGAACAACGGCTGCTTACCGCCTATGATCAGATGCTGGATACCGACTTCCTGAAGGTAGGCCACCACGGCAGCAAAACGAGTTCATCACACGCATTTATGGCTACCAGTACTCCGCAGGTTGCGGTGGTTTCGCTGGGCAACTCAAACCGGTTCGGACATCCCCACCCAGAAGCGGTGCAACGAATAAAATCATACAGTGAGCGTTTATATTTTACCAGCCTGCAAAAAGCGTTGGTATTTACCACAAACGGAACAAAAATATGGCGGACCGAGTGGTAAAATTGGTAGTATGCACCTGATATCGTAACTTTGTCTCATTCTCACAAAAAATAACCCGGATGCCCAAGAACATACATTCATGGTTGAGTGACCGCGGCCAGCTCGTGCTGCTCACCGGGGGTGTACTGGCACTGCTGTTTTTGATGTATCAGCTGGATCACCTGATCAACCCGCTCGGCTACGGGTTGATTATCGGGATTGTGCTGTACCCCATTCGCCAGCAGCCGGTAGCCCGTGCGCTGCTGTATGCCACGGCTTTTGCTGCCGGGCTATGGCTGGTGTATGACTCGGGTCACCTGCTGGTACCGTTTATTGTGGCGTATATCATCGCTTTTATCATCAATCCGCTGGTGGAAAAGCTGGAAAAGCGGCGCATCCCGCGCGGGCTGATTGCCGGCATGTTTACGGTGGGGTGCCTCGGACTGCTGACGATGATTGTGATTCTGACCGTACCCGCAATTATGGACCAGTTATCGAAACTCGGCACCCTGATGAACGAGGCTTCAACCAATACCGAAGCATGGGTCGAATCGACAGGTCTGATCGCACTTTTCGACAGTATCGGGTTTGAGAGCAGCTCGCTGAAATCTGAACTCGTCAACCAGATTAATTCGATTATCGAGCGGTTCTACCAGGACCTGACCGATCTTTCCTCGGGGTACCTTACCGGAGTGGGCAGTGCCGTTGCCGTACTCTTTTTTATTATCCTTACCCCGTTTCTCTGCTTTTTTATGATCCGAGACTACCAGAAAATCGGGATATTTGTCCGTTCCCTTATCACGCCCTCCAATGTATCCACCGACTACACCACCGAAATCGGTCGTATTGTGGGAGCTTATCTCAGGGGTCAGTTTATCGTGGTTTTGATCAGCAGTGTAAACCTGAGTCTGGGCTTCTACCTGCTGGATGTTCCCTATGCACTGGTGTTGGGGATCTTTTCAGGATTAACCAATTTTATTCCCACCTTCGGCCTCTGGTTCAGTGTGTCGATCTGTACACTGGTGGGGGCTTCCTTCGGGGACCCGTGGTACCAGTACCTGCCGGCGATCTATCTCGTATTCGGGATTGAGCAGATCCTGGAGTCGGGATTTATTGTTCCCCGTGTGGTCGGCAAGCATGTGGGGCTCCATCCCCTGCTGGTGATGGTTTCACTGCTGTTTTTCGGATTTATGCTGGGTATCGTGGGCCTGCTGATCGCGGTGCCCACCGTGGCGCTGATCTCGGTTTTTTACCAGCAGTACAAGGAAACCCGCAAGATCTCTTTTCTGAGCGGCAGCGAGCTGGATACCTTCATCCAGCAGTTTGACCGGGAAACCAAAAAACAGCAGAAGAAACAGAAGATGGAAAAAGAACTGGAATCCACCCCGTGAATATCGTTTATTTATAAATCTGCACACCCTAACATTCATCACTTCGGTTTTATTTATGTCAAAAAAGGAACGGCTGAGTTTTGAAGATGCTTTAACAAGGTTGGAAGAGATTGTCTCCCAGCTGGAGGATGAAACAGTTTCGCTGGAAGATTCGATTACACTTTACGAAGAGGGGATCCAACTTTCAAAAATATGTACCGAAACCCTGGAGGAAGCTGAACTCAGGATCGAAAACGTTCACGAGCAGCACAACGGAAATGGCAATGAAGACGGTAATTGAATATGAATGTTGACAAGATAGAACCCGGTCCGCTACTGGCTGATATCAACAGTCCGGAGGATCTCAAAAAACTCGATCCAGAACAGCTGGTAGACCTGTGTGATGAGCTGCGTGACTATATTATCGATTCCGTTTCCACCCACGGCGGACATTTTGGCGCCAGTCTCGGTGTCGTCGAGCTGACCGTAGCCATGCACTATGTGTTCAACGCCCCGAAAGACAAGATCATCTGGGATGTGGGTCACCAGGCGTATGGCCACAAAATATTGACCGGGCGCCGCGATAATTTCCACACCAACCGAAAATACGGTGGACTTTCCGGGTTCCCGAAGCGGAGCGAGAGCAAATATGACGATTTCGGTGTAGGTCACTCCAGTACTTCGATTTCGGCGGCCCTGGGCATGGCGGTTGCCCGCGATCTCAGCCGGGAAGACAACAAGGTAGTTGCCCTGATTGGTGACGGTGCCATGACAGCCGGTCTCGCCTTTGAGGCGATGAACAACGCCGGGGCCCTCAACAGCGATATGCTGGTGATCCTTAATGACAACAACATGTCGATCGATCCCAACGTCGGTGCCCTGAAAGAGTATCTCACTGACATCACCACCAGCAAGACATTCAATAAAATACGCGATGAGATTTACGACCTGCTCGGTCACTTCAAAAAGGCGGGTGAGCAGATGCGAAAAGCGGCTTCGAAGCTGGAAAAGGCGATAACGGCCGCCATCACCCCGGGAGCCCTGTTCCAGGCCCTCGGCTTCAAATATTACGGCCCTGTCGACGGTCACAACGTGGAATCCCTGCGTCGCCATCTCGAGGATCTGAAGGACATACCCGGTCCCAAACTGCTCCATGCGGTAACGGTCAAGGGTAAGGGATTTGCACCGGCCGAGCGGGAACAGACCAAGTGGCATGCCCAGAGCAGCCCGTTCGACAAAATCACCGGCAAGTCACTGGCCCCGAAGAAAGAGGGTCCCAGCATACCCCGCTACCAGCATATATTTGGCGATGCCATCGTGGAGCTGGCCGAGCGGGATGAACGCATTGTAGGCATCACCCCGGCGATGCCCAGCGGCTCCAGCCTCTGGCCGCTGATGAACGCATTCCCCGACCGCGCCTTTGATGTGGGTATTGCCGAGCAACACTCGATCACGTTTGCGGCCGGACTCGCCGCCGAGGGCAAGAAGCCGTTTGCCGCCATCTATTCCACTTTCCTGCAGCGGGCTTATGACCAGGTAATCCATGATGTGGCCATCCAAAAACTTCCTGTCGTATTTTGTATCGACCGTGCCGGGCTCGTAGGGGCCGACGGACCTACGCACCACGGACTCTATGATATTTCATACCTGCGGGCGGTTCCAAATGTGGTGGTCTCATCTCCGCTTAACGAGCAGGAGCTGCGCGACATGATGTATACTGCATCGACATATGAAGATGCAGCCTGGGCGATCCGCTACCCGCGGGGAGAGGCCACCGGCATGGAGTTCCGCAAGGAGTTTCACGGCATGGATATCGGCAAAGGTCAATGCCTGCGCGAAGGCGACGAGGTGGCCTTCCTGAGTTTCGGTCCGATTGGGAATTACGTGATCGAAGTGGCCGACAGACTGGAATCCGAGGGCATTAACATCGGTCACTATGATATGCGCTTTGCCAAGCCGCTGGACACCGACCT
>JAWVZC010000069.1:0-14302 GCA_033722415.1 Balneolaceae bacterium
GAGATTATTTCAGACCCTATTTCGCTATAATTCCAAAATCAACATTTAAATATCAGTATTATGAAAGTAACCGTAGTTGGAGCAGGAGGTAACGTCGGTTCAACCGTGTCAATGGCAGTTGCACAGCGCGACTTTGCCAAAGAAGTGGTCATGGTTGATATTGTACAGGAGCACAACGGCAAAAAGATCTATCCCTCCAAGGGCCGGGCCCTGGACCAGTGGGAATCGGCACCGATTCACAAATTCGACACCAAGCTCACCGGCACGGTCGATTATAAAGATACGGCCGATTCCGACGTATGCGTTATAACCGCCGGTGTTCCGCGGCGGCCGGGCATGAGCCGCGACGACCTGCTGGAAACAAATGCCAACATCGTTCAGGGTGTCGTGGAAAAGCTGGTTGAGCAATCGCCCGACACCATCCTTATTATCGTGTCCAATCCCCTGGATGTGATGGCGCAGGTGGCGCTGGAAACAAGTGGGTTCGATTCCAGTCGCGTGATGGGCATGGCGGGCATCCTGGATACGGCCCGTTACCGTGCTTTCCTGGCCGAAGAGCTGGAGGTATCTCCCAAAGATATCCAGGCTCTGCTGCTGGGCGGCCACGGCGACACGATGGTCCCCCTGCCGAGATATACCACCGTTTCCGGGATACCGGTGACCCATTTTATTGATGACGACCGGCTCGGCGAGATCGTGGAACGCACAAAGGGGGGCGGCGGCGAGCTCGTCAACCTGATGGGGACCTCGGCCTGGTACGCCCCGGGGGCCGCAGCCGCACAGATGGTGGAGGCCATTATGCTTGACCAAAATCGGATTTTTCCCTGTGCCGCCCATCTGAATGGCGAATATGGGCAAAAAGACCTGTTTTTGGGCGTTCCCGTCAAACTGGGGCATGGCGGAATTAAAGAGATAATTGAGGTTGATTTAAACCGGGAAGAACAACAACTTTTAAATGAATCAGCTGAACACGTTCACTCCGTATTGGAGGAATTCCGCAAGCTGATGAACAGCTAAAATCGCAATAAACTGAAGAACAAGGCTTCTTCACTACTTGCATTTATGCAGAAAGGCTCTGTCGACCACAACAGAGCCTTTTTGCTTTTGAGAGATCCGTATGTTAACCAATCCTTAAAAAAATCACACCAGCTCACCCGCCTCCCACAATTCATCATTATCAGCACCTGAATCCCCCAAATATTTGCCGGGGTGTTACATTCTTCCTGTTCTAACCCGGGAAATTACGGCGCCGAAACCAGGATAATATTTTCGGCCACCAGGCCCTTGTCGCTTTCGGCAAGATCGAACTCGAAGATCAGCTCGCGGCTTGGCAGGTAACTGGTATCGAAGTTGTCTTCGAACTGGGAGATGTGGGCAAACACCGTTTTATAGGGCGAGCCCTCGAACCGGGAATCGGTAATCCAGAGGTGTTCGTTGAAGCTGGTAAGATACCGCATGAAACCGTACCCGTCACTGTGGGAAAAATCGTAGCAGACGCCCCGCACGCGCGAGCCGGTCCGTCCCCATTCATAGGGCGATTCGATCGGGAGCAACCCGGGGATCAGGTAGCCCGAAAAGTACATGTCCGCCTCTCTTTTAAGTTCCTGGGACATCGAATCGAATCCGAGGATCTCCACCCGGCACCCCTTCTGCTGTACGGCTTTCACCAGGCGTACAAAGCTGCCTTTGTTGGTAAGGAGCACAATTTTATCCAGTTCCTCCGCTTCTTCAAGGATGTCAACCGCCATGTCAACATCCACAGATGAGCCGACTGCGGTTCCCTCGCCATCCCCGTCATCTGCGGGTAGAACTGCCTTTTCGATCACCTTGTACTCGTAATCCCGCAGCACTTCGGCAAATCGCCGGGCTTTGTCGCGATAGGTGCTGTCCTGTTTTGCGCGCCGGGCGTCATAGATCTGGTATACGTTCAGCCGGGCCGGATACTCTCCGCCACGGGTGGCGAACTTTCGCAGTATTTCATATCGAAGTCCAAATCCACCGTGTTGCGATACGTTTGCAGCATCAACATAAACGCCAACCTTTTTGGAATGGCCCATAATACTTTCTTGACTTACAAAGTTCGGAAATAGTGTCGTATGCCGGAATTCTGTTATTTTTCACAATCAACTTCACCGGCCAGTCATCGGGAACTGCCGCCGGGCATATCAGAAAATACCTTCGGATTGTTTTTGGCACCAAGCAGTCCCAGTGAAATAGTGCCTACTAATAACAACAGTATGTTGGCTGTCCATTCCGAATCTACCCATTGAATTACCTGGGGTTGAACGATCACACTTCCTGCTGCAACCACCACCATCAGGCCGGCCCTGCCAACGGCATACGGCACGGGGAAAACCCGATTACTGCGCCTGAACAGCAGCAGTGCCATTGCGGCATAACTCACAAGCGTTGCTGTGGCCGAACCCATCATTCCCAAATGGGGAATCAGTACAAGATTGGCAATAATGGTGATAGCAGCACCTGCCAAGGTAATCTGCGGTAAAATTTTTGTTTCCTCCTCGATAAATATCCCCGCGGAAAAATTGACATACCACCCCTGGAACCAGTAGGCTCCCAGCAACAGCGGAACAATGTGGAGTCCGACCCAGTACTCTTTTCCGATAAGAAAGGCATTCAGCAGCGGTATCCTGATCTGCACAATCTGATCGACAAAGAGTGCTACAATCAGAAAAACTACCCCTGCAAACAGGTTAAAGTAGAGAAAAACGTCTCCAAACAGCGCTTTGGCGTTTTCATCGTCGGAATGGCGCATAAAAAAAGGCTGCCAGGCCATCCGGAACATCTGCACGAACAGCAGCATGAATACCGCCAGCTTGTAGCAGGCATTGTATATTCCGACCACCGCTTCCGGGGTATACCCGGCTCCATAGATGGTTTCCACCGCTTCAGGGGACAAGTAGTTATTCAGGAAGAAGCGGTCCAGCATCTCGTTAACCGCATACCCGATTCCGGCGGGAATAAACGGCAGGCCGAACTTCAATGCCCTCCGGAACAGGGGTGTTGTCCACCGGCCATCAAGCATATCGGCAGTAATCACCCACAGCACCACAGTGGTAACGCCCGAGGCGGCCGCATTGGCCCAAAACACGGCCTCGATGCCCCATCCGAGCGAAAGGATCAGGTAGAAATTGAGTCCCAGGTTGATGAGCACATTGCCGGTGCGAAGCATGGCAAAAAGCCACGACCGCCGTACCAACCGAAGTTCCGCAAACGGGACGATAGACAAAGTGTCGAACCAGAGGATGGCGATCATCAGCAGATATATCGATTCCGTCCCCGTATCGAGGCTCATGAGCGGCATCAGGTAGGGCGCCCCCACCCAAAGCAAAAGTGCCAGCAGGCTGGCTGTTGCCAGGAGACCGAGCTGTAGTGTTTTGAATACATTTCGTGCCCCATCCCGGTCTTTGGCATACCTCAGGTAGGCTGATTCCATACCGAAGGTGAAAACTATGTTCAGAAATGCGATGGCGGCGTAGATCAGCCCCACAATACCGTACTGGGCAGGACGAAAAACATCGGTGTGAAAAGGTACGAGCAGGTAGTTGATAAACCGCGCCAGCACGCTGCTGATGCCGTAAATCAACGTATCGGAGAGAAGTTCTTTAAGCTTCTTCAAGGATTATTGGTTGTCTGCTCGTTGCTTTTGTTGCTGGGAATTGAGGTAGCTGCGCAGCCTCGTAATCCGGACATTATCATGCGTAGCGTAAACCGTATTCCGTTTTCGCATAGTGTATTACTACGGACGTTGACCCGGTTGGCTGACACCACTGATCATCGATTACTGTTTAGCACCAGTCGCTGCAGTGCTTCTACTCCCAATACGTAGCTGTGTTTCCCGAACCCGGCGATAATGCCACTTGAAACCGCCCCGGTTAATGTTTTGTGCCGAAATGACTCGCGGCTGTGAATATTCGAAAGGTGCACTTCCACAACCGGGATGGGAAGCATCTCAAGGGCATCACGTATGGCGATGGAGGTATGGGTGTAGGCTCCGAAGTTGGCGATCAGCCCGTCATGCGACCTGTTCATAAGCTCGTGGATCACCCCTACGATCGCCCCTTCGCTGTTGCTCTGGTAAAAATTAAAATCGTGGTCCGGGAAGGTATCCACCAGCAGTTCATTGATTTCGGCCAGGGTATGGCGCCCGTATTGATCCGGATTGCGTTTTCCCAGCATGTTCAGGTTGGGCCCGTTCAGTATATACAGCTTCATACCGATACCTCATCACTGATTTTTTGGGCCAGCTGCTTCATCTCCTCTTCGGCCACTTCCACGTTATGACCCAAGGCCATCACCTGGTGCGTTTTATAGAGCGGAACCAGGTGCAGGTGAGCGTGGGGCACTTCCAGTCCCTGTACGATGATGCCGGTGCGAAGCGGTTCCAGGGCCCGGTCGATGGCACCCGATATTGTTCGGGCAAAATCCATCGTACTGTGGTAAAGCTCCTCAGGCAGGTCAAAAAAGTAATCGATCTCGCGCTTCGGAACTACCAGCGTGTGTCCGCGTGCAATGGGATTGATATCGAGAAATGCGATATGCTGCTCGGTTTCCGCCACTTTATGACAGGGAATCGCCCCCTCGATAATTTTGGTAAATATCGTAGCCATAGTGCTTGCAGTTTCAGGTTCGGATTTCTTCAATAATATCGTTTTGAACAGTGAGTTTCAGCATTTTTTAGCCGAATGAAACATCGGCCATTAGGAATATCGGGTCGCAATCGGTAACCTTTTGGGCCCAGCGAGAGTCATAATCGGGTCAAAAAGCTGCATACCTGATACCCTTCCGGTCGTGAATCTCCTCGATTTGATCTTCATTAATCCCCCAATCCAGGTATCCAATCACCTCAGATAAAACCAGAAAGGTGTCACCACTTTTCATCGCTTCCGGAAACATGGCCATCGCCAATTCCGTGAGCGTGTATGCACGGGAGGCCAGGCGGGAGCAAATTTCCCGGTATCGTTGTTCATGGTCTTGCAGGTGATGCCTGGCAACTTCCGGTATGTCATAGATAACCTCATCATGACCCGGTAACAGATATCCTTCGTATGGCAATAGTTTTTGCAATGATAATCGGTACTGAAGCAGGCTTCTGTTCCGCTCCCCGGTGTCGGGATCGAAATTGATAAGCGCGTTGGTAGTAATATTTTTAAGCAGCAGGTCTCCGCCGAACACCACCCCCTGGTCACCGGCGAACACTACGTGCCCGGCTGCATGACCCGGCGTATGCCAAACACGGAAACTGAGTGTGCCGCTGGTTAAGTGCTCGCCAACCCCCACCCACTCGGGAGTAACCGGCAACTGGAACTGCTGCAGCCAGTCTAGCTGTTCCACCATCTGCTGAATGGCACTCCTGGGCAGACCGTGAGCGTCAAAAAAATCGGCAAACAGTTCCCGATCGTTTTCTGAAGCAAAGTTAGACCGTTCTTTTCGATGACCATAAATTCGCGCTCCCGAAATATCAGCCAGCTTTGCCGCCTGCCCGAAGTGATCCGGGTGACCGTGGGTTAGCCAGATTTCGTCGAGATCACTCACCTCAAGTCCCTCTGCTGCAAGCGCCCTCGTCATGTGCCGCCAGGCATCCTCCGTATATGGACCACAGTCGACCAATACCTTTTTTTCATCCCTGATCAGGTAGCAGTGAACCGGTCCCACCGCAAACGGGGTGGGTATGGTAACGGGAAACACGAGATCATCGACTAGGGGTGCTGGATTGCTCAAGAATGCGAAATTTTTCTGTTACCGGGAAAGTGATATATCCGATCCACCGCAAGGTAGAGAGTAGATCGAATCGCCTGTTCGCCATTTACGGGATGGTATTACCGTTCAACGATATTGTCAAGCTTGTTCAGCAGTGAATCCACCAGTTCCGGGTGCTGCAGGTACCGGTTTTCCGTCTCCCCGGGATCGGTCTCCATGTCATAGAGCTGCCCGGAGGGCCCGCCGGGTTCCGGGGTCACCGTCCGCGGTTCCGAAAATCCGCCGGAACCGAGTCCCGTAATCAGTTTCCATTTGCCCGAGCGGATCATCATCGGGCTCTCATTACCGGCAGCCAGTGCCGGTATAACCATCGGCGGGCGTGCTTGTTGTACCGGGGAAGGCGCTCCCTGCAGCACCGGCAGAAAACTGTAGCTGTCTTCACCCGCCGTTTGGGGCCGTTGCACGTTGACCACGTCGGCAATGGTGGCCATCAGGTCGGTAAAATTCACCAGGTGATCAGTCACTGATCCGGGTTCCACCACCCCAGGCCAGCGCACGATGAACGGCATGCGGTGTCCCGCCTCCCAGGCATCCCCTTTCATACCACGAAGTCCGCCGGCTGAATCATGACCAAATCTCGCCACATCTTCATCATACCAGACCGGCCCGTTGTCGGATGTAAAAATCACCAGCGTATTCTCACGCATAACGTTCTGCTCAAGGGCATCCAGCACCCGACCCACCATGGCATCCACCATAGCGGTAAAATCGCCGTACATGCCGGCACCGCTCGTTCCCTTAAACTGGTCGGACGGCAGCCAGGGCGTATGGGGTGCCGGCAATGCAAGGTAAAGCATCAACGGCATACTCCCATTTTCGGCGGCATGATCGCCAATCACCTGCACCGCTTCGTCGGTGAAACGAGGCAGCACTTCGGAGAGCTCCAGCCCCGGTGCAATACCACCTGCTCTCCAGAAGGCTCCCTGAATGGTTGACCAGCCCGGAGACCGGTTGGCTTCGATAGCATCGGTCGGCGGTTCCACCGCTTTTCGGCCGCGAATATAGAAATAGGGCGGGATGTCGGTGGAGGCCCGTATACCGAAAAAACTGTCGAATCCCCTGTCGACCGGACCACCCGGCAGCGGTTGCCGGTACCGGTCGGAGGATGTCGTATCCTCCTCAAACCCCAGATGCCATTTGCCCACCATTGCTGTACGATAGTCCGCTTTTTTAAGCAGGGATGCAATCGTCATACGATCCTCGTCGATAACAGGCTGATGAGGCCACACACTTACATCCGTACGAAACGGGTAACGGCCGGTAAGCAGCCCGTACCGGGAGGGATGGCAGAGGGCCCCGGCTGAATGGGCATCTGTAAACCGCATTCCTTCGGATGCGAGCTGGTCAAGGTTGGGAGTGGGTATTTTCGCATTGGCGTTGTAGCTGCGCAGATCGCCGTACCCCATATCATCCACCAGGATGAGCAGAATATGGGGTAATGATTCGCTCTTTTGGACTTCTCCTGAACAGCCGTTTATAAACAGTAATATACCGGCCAAGACCAACCATATGGGGACTCTGGTCATAACCGATCGAGATATCGCGGTATTCGATCTTTTGTGATACATATTATTTAAGCTCCTGAGGGTCCACCATATAGTTCTCCTGCAGGGTACGCAGCTGCTGCTTCAGCTCTTTCTGGACTTTTATATATTCCGCCTTACCGTACACGCTTTGCAGCTGCTCCGGGTCGTTCTGCAGGTCAAACAGCTCCCATTCTCCGGCCTTGTAGTAATGGGCCAGAGTATATCGCTCAGTTCGGATACCGTAGTGGCGGGCCACCTCGTGAACAGCCGGCGGACCTTCGTAGTAGTGGTAGTAGATAGCATCCCGCCACTCTACGGATGACTGGTTCTTCAACAGGGGGAGTAACGAACGTCCCTGCATCTGTTGCGGGATCTCCGCCCCCGCCAGATCCAGTATGGTCGGGGCAAGATCCAGGTTTTGCACCAGCTGCTTGTTTACCGATCCCGCCGATATCCCCTCCGGCCAGTGCACGATAAGCGGCATTCGCATCGACTCTTCGTAGATCCAGCGCTTGTCGAACCACCCATTCTCCCCGAGAAAGAAACCCTGGTCTCCGGCATAGATTACCACGGTGTTGTCGGCCAGATTTTCGCGCTCCAGGTAGGCCATAACCCGGCCCACACCGTCATCGACTCCACGGATCACCCGGAGGTAATCTTTGACATACCGCTGATATTTCCATCGCAGGAGCTCTTCCTCCGACATCTGGTCGTAGTTGTCATACAGGTACCTGTTCTCCTCGGTATAGGCATCCTCCACCATCTGTCGCTGCTCCGGGGTAAAGCGGTTTGATCTGACTACCCGGTCCCAGTTTGAAGAATCACCGGTGGACGGGTTCAGGGGCACCTTCAGATCCCATCCCCACATCATGGTGGTGCCGATTTCCATATCCTGCTCGCGGGCGGGGGTAGCCAGACCCGAGTAGTCGTAAAACAGACTGGTCGGCTCCGGCAGATCACGGTTCTTGTAGTCGTTGAGATGATCGGGGCCCGGGAGCCAGTTCCGGTGGGGTGCCTTGTGATTGTAAATCAGCATAAACGGTCGGTCGGAACTTCTTTTTTCCCTGAGCCAGTTCAGCGCCCTATTGGTGATTACCTTGCTGGTATGTCCGTGGCGGTCCCGGTCGCCCTCAGGAGTGCGCATGGTCGGGTTGTAGTAAGGGCCCTGTCCGTGCAGCACCTCGTAATAATCAAAACCCTGTGGCTCCGTACCCAGGTGCCACTTGCCCACGATGGCCGTCTGGTATCCCACCTGCTGAAGCAGCTTTGGAAACGTCTGTAGCTCCACTGATATCGACTCCCCATTGGTGCGCACGCCGTTCAGGTGACTGTGCAGCCCGGTGAGCAGTACCGCGCGCGAGGGTTTGCAGATTGAATTGGTGACAAAAGCGTTGTCAAACCGCATCCCGTTTTCTGCAAGCCGGTCGATATGAGGCGTCGGTGTGTGGTCCAGCTTGAGGCCGTACTCCAGGGCATCCCGGTAGGCTCCGATTGCCTGTGCCGTGTGGTCATCCGAATACATTACAATGATATTGGGTGGTGTATGCTGACTCTTGTCGGCTTTGCTCCATGCCCCGCAGGTTGATGGCAGTAAAAAACCGAAAAAAAGCGCCGGCAGCACCATTTGCCAAAATCTTTTCCCGTAAAAAAGTTGGTGAACCATGTATTCTAATCCCCTATTTATATTGATGTTTGCATAAAACCGTGAAAAGTACCTTCCCCCTGCAAAAAAAATGCAGGAATATGGGGCTGGTTCTTTTCTATTCTGCTGCACTTTATTATAATTAAAAGGTGTGAAGTTCGTTAATATTAATCTGGTGATAATTTCAATACGGCTCAGCGAAACGAAATTTATGAAAACAACAGGCATCTTCTTATCACTTCTGATTTCCGTGTTTCTTCTCAGCTCAGTCACCGGGTACGCCCAGTTCAGGGAACAACTGGATGAACAGAACTATTCGGGACCAGTGGTAAAAGAGTTTCAACGACCGGAGCCCGGTAACTGGTCAAACCTGTTTAACATGAAGATGAGCCACTCCTACTCCATGAACTTCATGAGTTTCGGCGGGCAGTACCGCAATATTAACGCCTACACCAACCACATGGATTTCTTTTTCAGTGACCGGTTCACCGGCGAACTGGACATCTCCCTGATGCACTCCCCGTTTGGGCAGGGATTCGGCAATACCAACAACCAGCTCGGGGCCAATATCGTTATTCGAAATGCGGAGCTGAACTACCAGATTAGCGACAAAAGCCACATCTCCATACAGTTTCAGCAACATCCATATTCACCCTACGCACCCTACGGAAACAATCCGTTCAACCCCTTCGGGTATCAGAGATATTAAAACTAGTTCATACCGCTCGTCATCTAGCGCATGACCAAACCTGAAAAAGACAACAGTTTTACACTCAACGCCGTAATCGGTTTCCTGAGCCTGCTGTTGATTGTACTGCTAGTAGCCCTCGGAACGCGTATACTTTTCCCACGTATTGAAAATCAGCGGGCGGAACAATCAACCGAACTGATTGGAAATGTTATCCAGATCGAGGTACTGAACGGCTGCGGCGTCTCCGGGCTGGCCAATGATTTTACCGCCGCGCTCCGCAGAAACGGTTTCGACGTGGTTGAAACCGGAAATTTCGAAAATTTTGATATCGAAGAAACAGTTGTAATCGCACGTACCTTTAACAGGGAGAATGCCCAGCGGGTAGCCGAAGCGCTCGGTATTTCCCAACAAAACATCATTATTGAAGCCTCTGATGATTTCTATCTTGACGCCACTGTCGTTATCGGATCCGACTATCAAACGTTAAATCTACAATAACAACATATGACCCAAAACGCCCAGAAGAAGAAAAACACCCATCAATTCACTGCGGTAAATTCATCAAAAACAGCAAATGCCGATCAACTGGTTGACGTAATCACAAATGCGCTGCTGGAGAAAAAAGGGGAAGAGATTACGATCCTGGATGTCCATGATTTGACCACCCTCACGGACAAGTTCGTTGTCTGCCACGCCTCCTCGGATGTCCAGATAAAAGCCCTGGCCAACAATGTTTTAGAAGCGACCAAAGAACACCTCGGGGAATCCGCCTGGAAAGAGGAGGGCAGAGACTCCCGGCGCTGGGTTATCCTCGATTACGTAAACGTGGTCGTTCATATCTTCAAGAAGGAACTTCGGGATTATTACGCCCTGGAGCGGATGTGGAACGACGCGGAAATTACAAAAGTGGAAGACGACTAGTGCATGCTCAGCAACACTACCGGCACTGTTTTTTTGATCCCGCTGATTCTGTTTGCCGGGTGCGCATCATCACAAGAAAACACAACCATTCCGGAAGAGTATGCCAACACGGTGGAGATTACACCCGCAACGGGGCAGCAGAGTGGACCCTCTGTCATTTATGTAGACTCGGCAGCCGTGATACAGCGTGACGACCGCCATTCCCTGCTGGTGATGGGATATTTCCCTGACGGCTGTACCCATATCGGCAACGCCCGACACACGGTAACGGATAAAACCATATCACTGGATCTGAACGCATGGCGTAATCCACAGCAGATGTGCACACAGGCCCTGGTCGCCTTCTCGTTTATCTACAGCGATCTGCCGGAGTCCAGATTGCAGCAAGCATCATCAGTTACGATTAACGGTACCAATTTTGAACTAGGCCATTGAACATGTCATACCGCGTACTTATTACCGAACCGATTGTACCCTCTGTCATCGAAAAGTTGCAAGACCATTACGAGGTGGTGGTCGGTGAGCGGGGTGAGTTTACCAGTGAAGAGGTGCTGATCGAGGCGATACCCGAATTTGACGCCCTGCTGCCGATGCTTTCCTGCCCGGTAACAAAGAATGTCATCACTGCCGGGAACCGGCTCAAAATTGTTGCCAATCACGCCGTGGGATACAACAATATCGACGTGGAGGCTGCCGCAAAAGCCGGTGTGAAGGTTGCCAACACCCCGGATGTGCTGACGGAATCGAGTGCCGACTGCGCAATGGCCCTGCTGCTGACGGTAGCGCGAAAGATCGTGGATGCCCGGCAATATATCTACGATGGCAAGTTTGACGGATGGGATCCGCTGGGGTTCCTGGGGATGGAGCTGAATGGCAAGACCCTGGGCGTGTTTGGTATGGGCCGGATCGGGACGGCAGTCGCGCGCCGGGCCCGGGCTTTCGGTATGAATATCACCTATCACAACCGCAGCCGGGTAGACGCTGAAACCGAGGAGGAACTGCAGGCCGAATACGTGGATGAGCTGCGGACGCTCGTCAAAAATGCGGATGTGCTCAGCCTCAACTGCCCCCTTACGGATGAAACCCATCACGCGATAGATGCCGGGATGTTACAGCTGATGCCAGATCATGCTCTCCTCATCAATACCGCACGCGGACCGGTTGTGGACGAAGCCGCCCTGGCCAGCGCCTTACACAATAAAGAAATCGGCGGCGCCGGGCTCGATGTTTTTGAAGAGGAGCCGGAGATTCACCCCGACCTGATGACAGCCCCGAATTGTGTCATAACTCCCCATATCGCCAGTGCCACCCACGAAACCAGGAAAGCGATCGGTATGCTGGCGGCGAATGCCATTATCGCCGTACTGGAGGGAACACCGGACAAGAAGATCCCAAACTTGATTGACGTTTAAATTCCCGCCATATTTTCCATTCTTTATTACATTGAGGAATGGAAAATAACAAGCCCTTTCATACCACCTTATATGCTCTCCTGGTAGCGGCGGGCATTCTTCTGGCCTGTTTCCTGGTTATGGAGGGGTGGTTGTACCACGTTAAACCGGACTATGTGGAACAGGCAGCCGGCATTGAACAGAGCCTAAATGAGGCCATCCGCACCTACGGCCGCCACCACGACCAGCTTCTCGACAACAGCCGCCAACTGGCCAACCAGCTGGACCTGCAGTTGCAGACCGGATCCGCCCGGCAAAACCTGTACCAGTACCTGCAACAGTACCCCTCGTTTTGGGGAGCCACCCTCTACCGGGAACAACAGCCCTATGTCTGGAACGGGTTCTCCTTTACACGGTATCCCCGCGAACATATACCTTCGTTCGTAGACCGCGATCCGTTTGTTAACATTATCAAGCAGAACAATGTGGTTTCGCTGCTTTGTCGGATTCCCATCCAGGTGGAGGACAGCAGTGGTACGGTCAGCTATGAGCTGCTCACCACCAGAAGAATTAAGCAGGAGAATGCGCTGCCGATCGGCCAGAGCCACGAGTACCAGCTTCTTGCCGATGCCGGCAGCTCCGCCGAATTTCCTGTCCGCCTCTCATTCTTTGAAACTCCCCCCGACTCGGTTCTCGGTTTCGAGGTGCTTTCCACGCTCAGCCGGGACTCGGTGGGCATCGCATACGTTCCGCCCGGGAACTACACACAACCGGATCAGCAGTGGATCAACAAGGTACAGTTCTGGCGGGTGCTATTCACCTCGGTCGCTTTCAGTACCGTAGCCCTGCTGCTCTATCTCCTGCTGGGCATGCGGTACAACTGGATCAGGTTTCTCCTGCAGCTGTTTATTCTGGCCGTGGCATGGATCCTGTTCACCTACCTGCATATCCCCGAGCGGTGGCTGCCGTTTGTCGCGGAATCTGCATCTGAACAGTTACAGCCGATACTCAGACTCATACGAAACAGCCTCTTCCTGTTTTTTGTGGCGGAAACCGTCGTTCGATTCTTCTCGCAGCGAACCAGGGATCCTCGCCCCTCCAATTTTCTGCGCACCATGCTTACCGCGGGCTTGATCGGTCTCATCAGCCCAATCATCATTACGTTTGCACTGAGCGAAAGCCATGAATTGCTGAACCGGGTTGCTTTTTCCCTCTTCGACCTGCAGATATTTCCTACGGCGGATAGTTTCCTGATATTTGTCGGTATCAGCCTGCTTTTGGTCGCGTTGCTGTACGGGCTGACCGGTCTTTATCACTTCCTGCTGAGAACGGAAGCTGAAACCTATAAAGTTATCCTCATAATCTCCTCAGCCGGTTTCGTTATCGGGCTCCTCTTTCTTCAGCTATACCTGCCGGACGAACTGACCATCAACTGGGCCACATGGGTCACGATCGGCATCTTCGTGGTGGTCCTGTTCACTGCCACCGCAACATCCGAGTTCTACTACGTGGTATCATCTTTCTCGGTAATCCGTTCGGTTATTGTCGGAAGCCTAGTTGTGGGGTTGCTCGGGTACCCGCTGCTGGAACATGCACGATTCAACCAGATGAATCACGAGCTGGTCAACAGTGCCCGTAATTTCAAGGATCAGGATGACACACCGGCCCGGGATATTACCCAAGCCATTCTGGTGGAACTGGAAAGTGAGCTTTCCGGCATAACCCAGAACGATCTTGACGAACGGGTTCCGTTCCTGCAAACCACCTTTAACCAAACTGTGGAGCGGGAGCTGACGCCCCGACTGCAAACCTACTCTTTCAACCTGCAGCTTATCAAACCGGACGGAGACCTGGTTGCCGATTACTCCACAGATCTCAATGCCCCCAACTGGACGACCGTTTTTGACCTGAACTATCTTTCAGCGGCAACCGAAATTGAACGGATCACCAAAACGAGCAACCGGCCCATCGTGCAGCGGCCGCAACTGGAAAACAGCGCCCGATACGAAACGTTCTACCGGGGATGGATCCCGATATTCAGCCCGTCAAGTGAAGAACAGATCGCCTGGATCCTCTGCTCGGTATACCGGGAACATCCGGATTTTGACAAGCCGATCCGGGCGGTTCTTGCATCACTGACCTATGCCGACTGGAATGACGCGCTGCTGCTGCTTGCCTACCACGACAGGAAACTTGCACGAAGCAGCAAAAACGGTCTTACGGGTCATTTTCCGCGATATAACACCCTGCTGCCGGCCGAGGCCCGGGCCCTGGAATCCGACTCCGTTGTTTTCTACACGAGTAACGAGTTTCAGCAAAGCTATCGAAACGTCCTTGTCAGGGCCGGGCGGGA
>JAWVZC010000070.1:0-14277 GCA_033722415.1 Balneolaceae bacterium
AGCAGGTGCAGGAGCGAATACTCGAAACACGGGAAGTCGCCTACACCACGATTATGACGGTAATGAAAAACCTGGCCGACAAAGGATACCTGAAGTATCGCAAAGACGGAGTCACCTATGTGTACAGTCCCGCCCAAAACCAGGAATCAGTTCAATCCAGCCTTATAGGCGAGCTGGTCAAAAAAGTGTTCAAGGGATCACCCAAGGAACTGGTACAGCGTCTTGTTCAGAGCGAAGAACTGTCGAAAGAGGAGATCAGGGAGATAAAAAATATGATCGATAATATGGAGGATCAGTGATGACAACGATTACTGATTTTTTTCTTGATTTCGGCACAGAGAGCCTCGAAATCTTGTGGCTGCCGCTGTCGCTCTGGACCCTGCTGGCCACGGCGGTTCTTTTTATGTTAAAACGCCTTCCGGATATAGATCCACTTTTTCATTACCACCTCCGCATAGCTGCCCTGGCAACCCTTCCGTTCGGTATGGCAGCCTCCGTTTCTGTAACATCTTTTTCGGGCCTTTTTAATGCAACCGCGGCAAATGCACACCCGTCATTTATCGTTATACAAAACCCAATATCTGTTACCGGTGAGACCGCACAGGCAGCAGTTAGCATGAACTGGACTCATCCCGGCATTTGGTTGGGGTTAATTACACTGTTGCTCCTTGCTATCAGTTTGTACAAGCTGCTGTTGCTTGCCCGGAACTACTACCATTTGTCTGGGTATGCGGACATGCTTAAGAGGGAAAACGGTTATCGCACCGAAACGGACAAGAGATCAAACAGGAAAATCACCTTGGTATTTTCTCCCGAAACCGAAATTCCGTTTACCTTCGGCTGGCACAAACCCGTAATCGTCATGCCCGACTCTCTTCGCGGGCAACCTCTAAAACTCCGGATGGCAGTTCGGCATGAAATCATGCACATTAAGAAGGGGGATTTTCTGGTAAACTGTATTATCTCCATCATCAGGTCTACGCTTTGGTTCCATCCCCTTGTACTCAAGCTGGACCGGGAAATAAGTGATTACCGGGAGATATCGTGTGATGCCGAGGTTGTGAGAGACCGTACCATTTCAAGGAAAGCGTACGCCCGTTTGCTGTTTGACCTGGCACCGAAACAGGGAGCGTATGCCGGGGGCATGGTCAGTATGGCTGTGAACCAATCATCACTGCATCGCCGTATCAATATCCTGTCTAAAGCAACCTCGGGTACCCGGCCTGCGCGGAAAAGCATCCTCTTTAGCGTCGGGATGATCCTGCTCTTTTCAGGCCTGATCGCGTGCAGCGACCTGCAGGATTCCGGTATCACCCACAATGATCTTCAACAGGCCCAGGCTCATTTGCGGCATACAAACGGAGTGAAACAGCCGATCTATGTTATTCGTGAAGACACCGACCTGGACGGCTCCCATGACCGGGAGGAGATTGCTTCTGCTGCTGAAACTCAAAAAATATCACGTATACGGGAGAGATATATCAGTGGGATCAAGGTGATGAAGAGTGATGAAGCCGTTGCAACTTTTGGCCGTAAAGGCTCCGACGGGGCGGTAATTCTGAACCTGCTGGACCGGGAAAAAGCGTTTTCTGATTTGAAAAAAAAGGGTGATGGATCCCCGGTAAATAACACCGGCAATGAGATCTTCGTGGTCGCCGAAAAGATGCCGAAACTGAAAGGAGGCCTGGAAACCATTCAGAACTGTGTACGCTATCCCGAAAAAGCCAGCACGGCGGGTATCGAGGGCCGGGTACTCGTTCAGTTTATCGTAGACAGAGACGGTACGGTGGAGAATCCGAAAATTATTCGTGGCATCGGTTATGGTGCTGACCGGGAAGCGATACGTTGCGTAAAACGAGCCCGGTTTGAGCCGGGTATGCACCAGGGATCTCCTGTTCGCGTACAATTTTCCCTGCCGGTGAATTACCGCCTGTCTGGTTCAGACTTTAAATCACGTTCTTGAGTTAAGTCATCCGGGATCGAAAAGAGTTGGACAGCGAATACCCATATTCCCCGGAACAGCTATCGATTGCAGGGATAGACACCGGCGGGCAACCTGGGAGTGAACATCGCACAACAAGTGTTCGAACTCCAGAAATTAGTGTTGAATAAACAATAACTTAATTGTAACATATTTTTGCCGAAGGTTTGCGGGCGGGGCTTAAGAAGTTCCGCTTTTTTTATTTTATTTACCTTTATTCCATATTAAGAAGTGGCATTGACCAAAATATCTTAACGGCCTGATTTGAAAATACCAGCTTATGGAGTGCACGTGTTAACAGCTCTCGGGGCTGCCCTGGGTATATGGGCTATTATCCTTACCTACGACGGCTATTTCCAGTGGGCACTGTGGGTAATGGCGGGATCTGTATTTATCGATGCCGTCGACGGAACGTTGGCTCGATCTCTGAATGTCTCCGAAGTGGTGCCGTCCATTGACGGCGCACGGATGGACAATATTATCGATTTTGTTACCTGGACAGTGGCTCCCTTGTTCTGGGCATACGCCGCACTCCACATTCCCGCCTGGGTTTTGATGGTATGCGCCTTTTCCAGCATTTTTGGATTTTCCCACACCAGGGCCAAAACCACCGACAATTTTTTCCTGGGATTCCCGTCGTACTGGAATATTGTGGTTTTCTATCTTTTTTTACTGAACTTGCCCATTCCTTTTTCTTCTGGCGTACTGTTACTGTTTGCCGTTGGCACGTTTCTTCCGGTTAAATTCGTGTATCCGACAAAAACAGCCCGTTTAAAACCACTGACTATCACATTCGGTATCATCTTTTCCCTGCAGCTGCTGCTTCTGATCTATTTTTTTGAAGATGCTCCCTCGCTTTTGATATACAGTTCTTTTTTGTACCCTGTGTATTATTTTGGGGTATCATTTTACCTAAACCTGAAACCCGTGTGAAACATAACCACTACACTACACGTAAGCGGTGCTATAACGGCAAAAAGTAAATTAATGAGTATCTTCTTATGGGAGCACGATTATCAAAATCCAGGACCGACAAAATGATCGCCGGTGTGTGCGGTGGAATTGCTGAGTATCTCGGGTGGGACCCCACCATTGTTCGCATTATTTTTGTTGTACTTACCGTTATGGGATGGGGAAGTCCCGTTTTGCTCTACTTTATCCTGGCACTGGTAATGCCCGATTGATCGCTTCTGCTTCCACTACCGGTAAATACCTGTAAACTGCCGGTTGATATTAAACCGGTATTTGATGATAATGGTTTTCATTATGCTGTAGATTGGCAGAATTATTATGAAAATCGGTATCATCGGTACTGCTGAACGTGCTGTTGCGTGGGAAAAAAACCTGGGGCATCACTCCATCGTGAATGAAGTGGTCATTGCCCGCGGCCTTGAGGGTATTGGCCCGGTGGATGCCTGCATTATTATCGATGAATCGGATACCAATCTGGTAACCTTGCTGGATGCCGTAAAAGCAGGATATCACTGCTTTCTTATATCCCCGTTACCACATAACCTGGATGCCGCCGAACGGGTATACCACGCTTCTGAAGAGTCGAATGTTGTCGTACAATTTAGTCACTGGCCCACTCTGGCACCCGCTTCCCAGTGGATGTTCAATAACGTTCAGAAACCACGTTTTATCCAGATTGTGCGTGAAATTGCCCATACCGCATTCCTGGAACGAAACCAGGACTTCAGTTACTACTGGGTTGACGAACTGGCGTTTTGTATAAAATGGATGGACGGTATTACCCATCAGGTGGAAGTGAACAAAACACAACTGCGGACTGAGGATGGCGGGGCAATCCATCTTTTTCTCAGGTTTGACAGCGGAGCCACGGCAAATATCTTTGTAACCACAATCTCCGACCGCCATCATCACCGCCGGACCGTCTCAAATTACTCCTGCGTGATGGAATGCGACGTTACTGATCAGAGCGTCAGAATAGGTCAAACCAACCGGGATCAGCATCTTTTTTTCCAAAGGGAGCTTTTTGATGCCTCGCGGTCAGCCGAAACAGCAGCCACTCAGTTTTTAAAGGCGATTCAACTAAAAAAACACGCTCCATTCAGCGCCTTTAATTTATTCAGGACCCTTAAGGTGAAGGATAAAATCAACAAGAAATTGACGATGTGAACTCCCAGCGTTCCGGTGGAGCGGTGGGGGCATCCGCAATAATCTGCCTTTTCGTGGCGTGACAAGGTTGATTGAATAGCCTCTTTTACCGTTTTACCCTGTTTTGGCAGAAAACCGGTGATAACCGGATCTCCGCCCTTTCCCTGGCAGCTGTAATCTTTGCACCGTCGGTGAACCCGGAACGCGGACGGGTATCACTCCGATGCGTTCTCATCTTTCATCCTGGAAAAAAACCGTTTTAGTTCATCTCTTGGCGCCAGTTGGTCGATAAAGTTGAATTGACCCGCAGCCAGGCTCTCCCCGCCGTCGATCGTCACACACTCCCCGGTCATATATTCCGCCATGTCAGACATCAGGAACGCCGCCAGATTCGCCAGTTCGTCATGCCTGCCATACCGTTTGGCCGGAATCTTGGATAGGAATTTCTTTTCCATCTGCTCATCCGGAACCAGTTGCGTCCAGGCACCTTCAGTGGGAAACGGTCCGGGAGCAATTGCATTCAGCCTGATTCCGTAAGTGGCCCACTCGTAGGCCAGCGACCGCGTCATGGCCAGTACCCCCGCCTTACCGCATGCCGAAGGCAGCACAAATGCCGACCCGGACTGCTCGGCATATGTGGTAACGATATTCAGGACACTGCCTTCTCTGTCATTATCGATCAGGTAGTTGCCAAATACGTGTGTACAATTAAACGATCCGTGAAGAACAATATCCACAACCGCTTTGAATCCCCCGGGTGTCAGATCTTCCGAAGCGGCCAGAAAATTTCCGGCTGCATTGTTTACCAGGCCCGTCATCATACCGAAATCATCCACGATCTGGTGGATCATCTTCCGGACCCGGTCATAATTCCGCACATCAGCTACGTAGTACTCTACCTGTACATTTCCCTGTTTACCGATCTCCTCAATCGCACCCCGCAGCTTATCCTCGGTTCGGCCACAGATCGCAATATTTGCCCCAATTGCAGCGAATGTTTTGGCCATGCTGAGGCCCAGTCCGCTGCCTCCGCCGGTAATGAGAATGGTCTGGTTTTCAAGCGTATCAGGTGTGAACATGATTTTTAATTGACCAATTATTCAGTTACCAAATTCCAAAGTATGTTATGTGTAGGCTGTTTATCACTGTGGACAGGTTGAGAAAATAGTGCCTGTTGATTCCATATTTGTTATATGTTATTTGGAATTTGGAGCTTGCTATTTGGAATTTAAATAACCTATCTCAGGTTTTCGAAAATACCGGCAGCCCCCATCCCACCGCCTACGCACATGGTAACCATTCCGTAGCGGCTGTCGCGCCGTTTCATCTCATATAATATCTGGGTGGAGAGTTTTGCCCCGGTGCAACCGAGGGGATGCCCCATTGCGATCGCTCCGCCGTTTACATTCACGATCTCAGGGTCAAGATCCAGCTCGCGGATTACGGCCAGCGACTGCGCGGCAAACGCTTCGTTGAGTTCGATCAGATCAATATCGTTTTTTGACAGGCCGGTCTGTTTCAATACTTTGGGGATCGCTTCCACCGGTCCAATACCCATGATTTCGGGAGGAACCCCCGCCACGGCAAAGCCGACGAACCGTGCCAGCGGCTGCAGCCCCAATTCTTCCGCTTTTTCCCGACTCATTACAATGACCGCTGCGGCTGCGTCGTTCATTTGGGATGAGTTGCCGGCTGTCACCGTTCCACCCTTTTTGAACACGGGGCTCAACTGCGAAAGCACCTCTTCGGAAGTGTCCTTACGAGGTCCTTCGTCAACTTCAAACAGGAAGCTGTTTTCCTCCATCTCGCCGTCGGAAGTCACCATTTTCTCCTTCACCTCAATCGGTACGATCTGCCCTTCGAACCGGTTTTCTTCCCAGGCTCTAATGGCCCGCCTGTGGCTTCGGTAGGCAAAAGCGTCCTGGTCTTCCCGGCTGATATCATACTGTTCGGCCACGTTCTCAGCGGTCAATCCCATGCTGATGTAGACCTCCGGGTAGTTGTCGACAAGTTCGGGATTCGGTCGCAGGGTATGCCCCCCCATCGGCACCATCGACATGGTTTCCACCCCTCCGGCAATGATCGCCTCGGCGTTACCTGCCATAATGCGCTCGGCAGCCTGGGCGATGGTCTGAATTCCGGAGGAGCAAAACCGGTTGACGGTGGCAGCAGGAACCGAAGGCGGGAGTCCACCCAGCAGTGCACACTGTCGGGCCACATTCATGCCCTGCGAAGCCTCCGGGAACGCACAGCCCATGATGACATCATCGACCATTTCGGGTTTCAGGGACGGGGCCCGCTGCAACAGAGATTTTATCACTTCTCCCCCCAGCGTGTCGGGATAGGTGAAGCGCAGTGACCCCTTATTGGCTTTTCCGGTTGGCGTTCGGGCAGTGGCGACGATTACGGGTTCTTTTTTGGTAGTCATGGGTCTTGGGTCTTGACTGTGTTATTCTAGTTTCTGGGTAAATGAATAAATCATTTTTTGCAGTGTAGTTACTTAATTCAGTAGAACCTCATTTTCTGTTTCACCTATGAAATTTAGATTTTCGGCAATAATTAACTGGGTTTCTAATTCATATGAGGATCCATAAGCAATACTTAAAAATTGTCTGAACTGTTTATTTGAACCTCTGCCAGCTCCTTCTGCAATATTTGAACCAATTGACACAGAACATCTTCTCAATTGAGATATAAGACCATATTTTTCCTCATCAGGAAATTTACCGGTTACTTTGTAAATTCGTGATGCCAATGCAACTGCTCGCTTCCAAATAGCTAAATTTTTGATTCTATTCATGGTTTTTTAATGATTTGCAACTAGGTTTAATACCTAATAGATCCATTTCGTGCATAACCCTTACAAAACTAATTTGCTCACAACTCAAGACTCACGACTAATTCCTAAGCGGCTTGCCCTTCTTTAGCATGTGTTCGATGCGGGCGTGGGTGCGTTTATCCTCAAGCAGGTCCATGAAGATCTCGCGCTCCAGTTTCAGGATATAGGATTCCGGTACCTCCTGTGGTTCGCTGAGGTCGCCACCGCTCATAACCCAGGCCAACTTCTCGGCCACTACCTTGTCATAATCGGTAATCCAGCCCGATTCATGCATAATGTACAGCATAAGCTTGAGCCCGCTCAGTCCTTGACGTCCCATAACTGTTATTTTGGGTTCCAGGGGCGGGCGATATCCCCCTTCGGCCATCGTACGCGCCTCCTGTTTGGCTGTGGTCAGCAGCAGATCCCGGTTCATGGTGATTACATCCGAAGGATTCAGGAATCCATACTCCCTTGCCTCGGCCGCACTCGATGAGACCTCGGCCATACCCATCGTTTTGAATACTTCCTTGATGTAGGGCAGCGGGTCCGAGCGATCCTCCTCCGTCACACGCTGCATGGCACGGCGCAGCATCTCCTTGGTGCCTCCGCCGGCCGGAATGAGTCCCACACCAACTTCCACAAGTCCGGCATAAAGTTCGTGGTGTGTCACCACGCGGTCGGCATGCAGTATAAATTCTACCCCGCCGCCGAGTGTCCGGCCAAACGGCGCCACCACTACGGGGTATGGCTGGTAGCGGAGTCCAACGACTGTTTCCTGGAAGGTTTTCGCGCCTTTTCGAACGGTTTTCTTCTCACCCTGCTGCCAGGCCTGCATCGCCTCCATCAGGTTGGCACCATATGTAAAATTGTCACCATCATGCCCGATAACCAGGGCACCAAAGTCGGTTTTGACTTTCTCGCAGGCATCCGCCAGCGTTTCCATAAGCCCGAATCCCAGCGTGTGCCGGCGGGTTCGAAATTCGAACAGTGCCACTCCGTCTCCCATATCGTACAGTCCGGCGTGCTCATTGCCAAATACCTCGTTTTCGCCTGTCTTCAGGGATGCCACCTGCAGTGCACCGCGGGCCGGCGGTTCCAGTTGCTCAATTTCACCGTTCGCCAGATTGTAGACGGTCCCTTGCTCCCGGTCGTAGAACTGTTCGCGGCCGTTTTCCAGCATCGTCATGACCGCATCGGGCACCTCGCGCCCTTCCTCCCGCATCCGATCCACTGATTCGGCCACCCCGATGGCATCCCAGCGTTCAAACGGCCCCAGCTGCCAGTTGAAACCCCATTTCATGGCATTGTCGATCGAAGCGACCGAGTCCGTAATTTCGGGAACACGGTTGGCGGCATACAGCAACAGGTCGCAGTGGATCTCCCACAAAAACTCCCCGACTTTATCATACCGGTTTACAAGATACCGGAGCCGCTCTTCCGCCGAGTCGAATTTCTTTTGCGCCCGCGTAGTGCTTTCGAACTCCGGCTCAATCTGCGATTCATACTCATGAGTTTCCGGGTCGATCACCTTATACTCTTTGCCGGATTCGGTCTGTACCTTTTTGTAGAAGCCCTCGCCTGCCTTGTTGCCGTGCTTGCCCTCCTTTACCATTTTCCGGAACGACTCCGGGAGCTGGAAGACCTCGCGCCGTTCATCGTCGGGTATGGCGGGATAGAGATTTTCGGCCACGTGATAAATGATATCGAGCCCGGACATATCGGCCGTTCGGAAGGTGGCCGCCTTCGAATACCCGGTAAGAGTTCCGGTTATAAAGTCGATCTCCTCGGCCCGGAACGACCCGTCGAAAAACCAGGGCATAATGCTGGCGATCGAAAAAATACCGATCCGGTTTGCAATGAAATTGGGAGTGTCTTTACAGTGGACAATCCCCTTGCCGAGTGTTTTCTCACAAAACCTGCTCATAAATTCTACGATCTCCCCACCCGTAGATTTCGTAGGGATAATTTCAAGCAGTTTCATGTAGCGCGGGGGATTGAAAAAGTGGGTTCCCAGAAAGTGCCGCCTGAACTCATCTGAACAGTCCTCACTTATTTTCCCGATCGGAAGCCCGGAAGTATTGGAACTCACGATGGTGTCGTCCGACCGAACGTCATCAAGCCGTGCCATCATATCTTTCTTGATATCCATTTTTTCGACGATCGCCTCACAGACCCAGTCGACACCGGACAACTTGTCGAAATCATCTTCAAAATTACCGGGTGTAATATGTTCCGCATATTCCGGCAGGGCCAGGGGAGACGGCTTCATCGTACCCAGTTTTTTAATGTTCTCTTTGGCTGTCTTGTCGGGATCCCCCTCTTCATTTTTAAGATCAAGCAGCAAGACCTCCAGTCCCGCGTTTACGCAGTGGGCTGCAATCTGGCTGCCCATAGTTCCGGAACCCAGTATGGCGACTTTCTGAATAGCATATCTCCTGTTGTTCATAATATTGGCTTAAATTGAAGTGAAAATGTTCTATTTCCTAACTGAATAATCTTCATCAAGAAACACACTTCTCCGGTTCATTAACGTTCATGTCCAACTTCTTCACCCGTACGTAGGCCTGACGGATGCATACTGCAGCCTGCTACCCGGGTGCCCCGACAGACGTTGCAGTTGTGTTTCATGTTCCGGTTGATATTAGCTGACGTTGTTTCAGGAGGATGGTTAGTGATCCTGAAATCGCTAGTCCTCATACATCGAATCGATCTGTTCGGCGTAGCGTTCGTTAACCACCGACCGTTTTACCTTGTGAGTCGGTGTGAGTTCGCCATCCTCTACCGTTAGCGGCTTATCGAGCAGTACAAACTTTTTGACCTGTTCCCAGTCAGAAAATCCACGGTTCACTTTTTCCACCTCCCGCTTGATAATTTCCCGGACCTGCGGACTTTCCGAAAATTCCCCGGGAATCTTCTTGCCCTGCGATCGCAGGCGTTTTTTAATGTTGTCGAAACTGGGTACAATCAGGGCAGAACAGAACTTTCGCTTGAATCCGACCACGACCGCCTGGTCAATAAACCCGCTGTTAATCAGTTCGGTTTCAATGGGCTGTGGAGCTACATACTTGCCGGTCGATAGTTTAAATACCGATTTTTTACGGTCGGTTATGAACAGGTAGTCATCTTCAATCTTCCCGATATCTCCGGTTTTGAGCCACCCGTCATCCGTAATCGTTTCCCGGGTTTTCTCCTCTTCCCGGAAATACCCCTGCATGATATTGGGGCCCCGGGCCAGGATCTCCCCGTCATCCGCAATCCGGATCTCAACATTGCTCAGGGCGGTTCCCGATGAGCCGACCCGCATATGGCCTGGATCGGTGGTGGAGATCACCGGAGACGATTCGGTCAACCCGTATCCCTGCCCGCAATAAAGCCCAAGGGCGTTTATAAACCGGAAGATGTTAGGCGAGAGCGCTGCCCCGCCACTGATCATCCCACTCAGCTTTCCTCCGAACAGACTGCGCAGTTTTGAATATACCAGGGTATCAGCCAGCTTGTGCAGCAGTTTTCCCAGTCCCCGCGGTGGATGTTCGGGATCGTACTCCTCGGCCCGTTTGATAGCCCAGTAGTAGATCTGCTTTGTGAGACCGCTGAACTCCTGCCCCCGCACCTTGATACCGGTATGAATTTTTTCGAGGAGCCTGGGAATGGTGGCAAAAAAGTAGGGTTTTACATGCTCAAAATCGTCTCTGATCTCGTTGATATCCTCGATATAATAGATCGGGTAGCCCATATTGAGGTACATATACGTAATCATGCGTTCAAACACATGGGAAAGCGGCAAGTAGGAAAGCATCTGCTCCCCGGGGGCGGGATCCCGGTCAAAGGGGATCCGCTCACTCGATGCCAGGAGATTCGAGGCGATATTGTTGTGTGATAACATCACCCCTTTGGGGCGTCCCGTGGTGCCTGATGTATAAATAAGCGTGGCAAGATCGTCCGGCGATACCTCATTCCGGAGGCTGTCCAGCAGTTCAGGCTCATCTTTAGCTTTTTTCCTGCCGAGTTCGAGAACCGCATCAAATGATTTCAGCTTTTCATGGTCCGAACCCAGTATAGAAATAACGGCAGTGACGGATTTGACACCTTTAATAAGCGGTTTCGTTTCTTTGAAAAGCTCATCATTCGATACGATGTGGATCTTGGTCTCCGAGTTCTCGAGGATATATTTTATCTGTTCCCCGGCCTGGGTGGTATAGATCGGTACAGTTACCGCCCCGATCGAGAGGATCGCCTGGTCACAAATAAGCCATTCTGCACTGTTCTCGGAGTGAATGCTGACGCGATCTCCCGGGCGGACCCCCAGTTCATACAGTCCGTACGCGAAATGCCTGGTTTGTTCCCGGAACTGTTGCGGACTCGTCGGTATCCATTCTCCCTCGCGTTTTGTCGCTATCAACAGGTCAGATTGGTATTTGGTTATTCCCTCCTCAACCAGTTGCAATATGGTGGTTGGTTCATATCCCATATGTTGCAGCCATTAGTTACTGTCTGTTCCCTCTGAACATAAGTTACAAGAAAGTTTTACTTTTAAAAGCATAATATCATTGACTGGTTTTACTGCCGGTTTCAGTGTATTGACTTTCGTTATTTGCACTGTCTATGATAAGTTTAGATCCGGATCCGGATCCATAACCCAAAAAAATGCTTGTTATGTTTATTGATGATTCGATCAAACAAAAAGTTACGCAATTTCTGAACCTGGCACGTCCAAACATGGGTGATGCACTCGGCATACAGTTCGAATCATTCAAACCGGATGAAATAAAGGGGTCCATGCCGGTGGATGACAATACGGTTCAGCCCTTCGGTATTCTACACGGCGGTGCATCGGTCACACTGGCAGAGACCCTGGCCTCGGTGGGCGGCTGGCTTAAACTTGACGATGACAGCAAGACAGCGGTGGGAGTCGAAATCAATGCCAACCATATTCGCAGCGCCCGCAGGGGGGAAACGGTTTTCGGTACGGCGGTACCCGTGCATGTGGGGCGCAGCATCCAGGTTTGGGAGATTGAAATCACAAACGAAAGCGACAAGCTGGTCTGTACCTCCCGATGCACGCTGGCGGTGGTTGAGAAGAAGTAAAGTGCACCAACGGATCTCCCGCATGATTCCTCCGCAGGAGTGTGTCTGGCCTGTATTTCTCACCAAAAAATTGATTCCTCAGCAAGGCAACGTGGCAATCACAAGTGAAACATATATGGATACATCGAGCGGGTGATTTCCATCATAGACGCAGCAGACGTGACCATTACGCAGCCCACTACACACTTGGATATCCTTTTCGAGATTACAGTCAATGGAACCCGTTGTATAACAAAGCACTGCAAGAAATCCAACATAATTCCCGTGAGAAATGCGGGCTAGATTATTATGCCATTACCCCCGTCATGAGGCCTGGGCCAGCTGTTGCATCAGCTTTCGTTTCACCACCGGAAAAATGGTTGGTTTAAACGGAAAATCCAGGTCGGTCTGAAAGCTGTAGGTAGCAGGGTTGGGCAGTTTTTTATGCTCCCTGATCAGTTCCAGCTTGATAGAGTTGGGAGAAAGCCGGGCCTGCCCCTGGTTCAGGGCTTTCAGAAAACCGGTTTTGAGTGCCCGGTACTGGTCATCGGCACTCCGGAATATGGAAATTTCATACTGAAACAGAAGCAGCTTGGATTCTTCGTTATCGGGAACGAAGAAATATCCTTCATCAATGTAGCTGGGAAGTATGCCCACCTCTTCCACTTTAATTTCATCATCAACATACTCGTAAATGGCCCTTCCCTCCTCGATTTTCGCCTCGATATGCGGCAGGGCCCACTCAATAAGATCTTCAACTTTCGACAGGTCCGAACCGTCCACGAAGACCACTTCATGTTCGATGATCTTGTTAACAAGGTCGATATTTTTGATCCGTTTCGGAAAATCATTTCTCAAATCTTCAAGGCGTTTTTTGATATCCGCAAGGGTGCTTCTCAGTTCAATCAACCTACTCAGATGGGGATAAATCCGGTTCTGTTTAAAGTCGTCAGAAATTTGTTTCAAGGCTGCCAGCACCTTGTACTGGCGTATTTCAAAATCCGATTGCACTTGGGTAAAAAGGTCCAGGTCAAGCTTTGAGTGTTCCATATGGGCCTCCTGTGGATCATCCTTTATTGTACCTGCGTGGTTGTTCTCTCACTTAAATCTTATTCATAAACGAGGTAAGGGGCAAATTATTTATTTCTCATGAATACTTTCGCTACTTAACATAATTGCAATATCCAACTAAATTTATCAGGCAATACCGGGATTTTACAATATTATCATAATGTCAAGCGGCCAGATCAGAAGGATTATAAAGTTACATTTCATATGATCAGACCGAAATGTTTACCATTCAGAACCTGTTTTTGTATTCTGTTACTAAGCTGGATAAACCCGGTACGACATGATCAAACATCTAACATCGTTCATTCTCCTGTTTAACTGCTGGTTTCTGTTTAACGGCGGCTTACCATTTCCTGCTCACGGTCTGGAAGGTATACAGGATACGAACTCTTCGGAGATTTCCGAGATGTTTTTCGAACCGGATACGGTTACCTGGCAGCGTCCCCGATTCAGGGAACGGCAACAGGAGCGGAATCGGCTGGCCGATCATCTCAGGGAACAGGGCATCGAAAGCAAGAAGGTGCTGCAGGCGATGCGGAACGTGCCGCGGCACCTGTTCGTGCCGAAATCACAGCGGCACAACGCCTATGCTAACACCCCGCTGCCGATTGGAGAGGGTCAGACGATCTCCCAGCCGTTTATTGTAGCCTATATGACCCAGATGCTTGATGTGAAACCGGGAGACCGTGTCCTAGAAATCGGTACCGGCAGTGGTTACCAGGCGGCGGTACTTTCGGAACTGACCCCGCACGTTTTTACCATCGAGATCGTGGAAGAACTGGGACGAGAGGCGATAGACCGATTTAGCAACCTTGGCTACAGCACCATCGAAATAAGGATCGGAGATGGGTACAAGGGATGGCCGGAACACGCCCCGTTTGATGCGGTAATCATAACGGCAGCCGCTCCCAGAATACCGCAGCCGCTGATCGATCAGCTGAAGCCGGGAGGAGTGCTGGTGATGCCCCATGGTGAGCCCAACGGCAACCAGGTGCTGATTCGCGTTACCAAAAGTAAAGATGGCGAGGTAACGCGCCGAGAGGTTTTGCCTGTTCGCTTTGTTCCAATGACCGGCGAGGTGCAGAACCAGGGATAATGATAGCCGTGTTCAAGTGATTAATGCAACACAGCGGTGTTTGAGCGTTTGTTGAATAGGACAAAGGTAATCAAATTTTCGAATTGGACGAAAGTTCAGGTATTGCTCGACGGTTTTGATGCGCTG
>JAWVZC010000071.1:0-14276 GCA_033722415.1 Balneolaceae bacterium
AATTTCCTCCCACCAACGGCGGTCTTGACAGCCTGGTACAATTTCTGAAAACCGACTCCCTGATGGTGGCCCGTGGCGATTCCCTGTTTGCCGAAATGCCCCCCAGCACCTACCAGCCCGATTCCATTATATTCTCTCCGCGCCCACCCCACAACCGGTTTCAATATACGCTTAACGACACCCTGCGGCCGGAAATCTACCTGCTGGAAGATCCAGACACGGACGACAAAATCGGGTCACTCAAGCAGACGACCCTGCTGAATGCCGCATCCTGGGAATAATGAGGAATGACACCAACGGAATCGAATTCAAGCCTTGGGCTTTGCTTTTTCGATAACCAGCTGTTCTATGCTGTAGACCACCCGGAGAGCGAAGGCAGGCTGGCCCGGATCGGTTCGGTGGACTTTAATTTCGATCTGCCTGTGACCATTTTGCGGGGAGACAAGCAGAATTTTTCGGGTATCCGCAATACGGTCAGCCGGTTGAAGGATGAATTCGGTATCGAGCATATTCGCCTGCTTTCGTTCCCGACACAGGAGTGCTGGACCACGTTCCCGAAAATTGTGTACGACAAGCCCGATGAGCGGGAAGATCACATCAATATTTTGATGCAGGGCATCGACCGCAGCAACATTGAACCCACCTGGTACGACCTGAGCAACCAGAAATTTAAATTCCTGCTGCTGCGCAACCGCGAAAAGCTGGGGGGCATGCAGCAGCTGGCCTCCAGCGCCTCCACTGCCGACCTGGTCAGCGATTTTGAAATCGGAAGCCTCTGGAGCCGTCACAGTGGTGTAAAGGGTTCTTTCATGACCGTGGGCTGTTTCCACGACTGCATTGCCGTCAGTTCATTCGTGCTGGGCAAGCTGCGCGGGGCCACCTACCTCTCTTTTGACGAACCGGAAGACCTGCCGTACCTGTGGCTTCAGAATGCCCGTGAACTAAGCTGGATGAACGGCCTGCATGAGCAGATCTATGTCTACGGAATCAAGGCGTACCGGATTATCGATATTTTGAACCCGTTCTGGGACAGCGAAACGGCCGACATAATCAAGATGGACTCCCTGGAGAAAATGAATGTGAAAGCGGCTGAACATACCTATGGTTTTAACCTGGAATGTGCGTTTCCCGCCATCATGCTGGCGCTGGGTGAGTAAGGTCGACCGCTGCCTGATAACAGCGCATACATCTCGATCGGGAAGGACCCAGATCCATCCCCCGTTTGAAAGTTGAGAAATTGTGATCTCTTACCCTTATACTTTTCCCAGAATGGTGCGGCTGTAGTTTTGCAGCTCTTGTATAACAATTAAATTATATGGAACCGAAAAACTGTAATCCGCTGATATGCGAATAATCACCGGCACACTGAAGGGCCGCAAAATTCATATACCGAAAACACTCAACGTGCGCCCCACCGCCGATCGCACCAAGGAGGGGCTGTTTTCGGTTATCGAGGCTCGCCGGTATATTCGGGATGCGAATGTCCTCGACCTGTTTGCCGGATCGGGAAACCTCGGTATTGAGGCTATTTCACGTGGGGCGGCCAGAGTACTTTTCGTGGACAACGATCATTTCAACATACGGCATATTGAGGATGTGTCCCGTGAGTTCGGCATTGAAGACCAGGTGCGAACCGCCGTAGCCGATGTGCATGAGTTTTTGAGCGGTCCGCCCATACCCTACGACATTATTTTTTCCGATCCGCCTTATGAATACCCGCTGATGGAGGAGATGATCGACATTGTGATCGAAAAGGGGTGGCTGAACGACGGCGGCTGGTTCGTGCTGGAACACGACAAACGCCACGATTTTACCGAACACCCGCACTGCTTTTTCTCGAAAGCCTACGGGCGAACGATCGTCAGTATTTTTCTACAGGAAGATCCTGATCAATAGAGATTATAGGTTGAATGTTGAAGGTTTCAGGTTGTAGGTTGAGAAACTGTCAGTTGTAAATAGGGGGCTAATACGCCCAATATCCAAAACTGTCAACTTTTAACTTTTAACATTCAACTTTCGACCTATAACCTTCAACCTACTCAAAAAAACAGGCCAGGAACACTGCAAATATTTTAACCGATTCTTCAACATATGAATACGTTAGCCCTATATCCCGGCTCCTTCGACCCGATCACCTACGGCCACCTCGATATCCTGGAACGGGCCACCGACCTGTTCGACAAGATCATCGTTACCATTGCGGTCAACAACCGGAAGGAGACGGTTTTCAGCGGCGACCGGCGCGAGGCCCTGATCAAACAGTGCCTGGAGGGTAAGCCCTGGGCCGAGAATGTGGAGGTAGAGCAGCTCAGCGGCCTGCTGGTCGATTTTGCCAAAGAGAAGGGTGCTCGGGTGCTGGTGCGCGGGGTTCGGCAGATCTCCGACTTCGAGTACGAGTTTCGCATGGCGCTCACCAACCGCCGCTTGGCCCCCGACGTGGATACCGTGTTCCTGATGCCGGACGAGCATCTCACCTTTATCTCCGCCTCCCTGGTGAAGGAGGTCGCATACTGGGACGGGGACCTCTCATCATTCGTACCCGGCCACGTGGCCGAGGCCCTGCGGGCACACTACCGGGATATTGAGGGGGGAGTGGATACGACCATTTAAGAACAACCATTGGGGACAGGCCAGCTTTCCGGAAATATTTCGTACTGCGTACTGAATAGCTGTTAGTTTACCAGACAGGCACAATAATATCCCCTACGTGGAAATCATTACAGTATGTTCTGGGCAATATTTTGTTTCCTGTTCGCAATTCACGCCGATATTTGCCAAAGTTTTAGAATTCCAACCCATCTTTTGCTATTTTCAGCCGTCATTCGCGGTATTACTACTGAACCATCAAAAAAGAATCATGATTTCGAAACGAGCCCAGGAACTTTCTCCCTCCGAAACCCTGAAGATCTCCGGCCGTGCCAAGCAACTGAAGCGTGAGGGGCGCTCCATTATTTCGCTGAGCGCCGGGGAACCCGATTTCAATACCCCCAAACATGTGTGCGATGCCGCCATCAAGGCGATCAATGACGGGTTCCACGGGTACACGATGAATACCGGCACACCGGAACTGCGCGAGGCGATTGTCAATAAACTGAAACGGGATAACGATTTCGATTTTGAGCCCTCGCAGGTGATCTGCAGCAACGGGGCCAAGCAGTCGCTGGGGTTCAGCATGCTGGCGCTGATCAACCCGGGGGACGAGGTCATCATCCCGGCGCCCTACTGGGTTTCCTACCCGCAGATGGTGAAGCTGGCTGAGGGAACCAATGTGACGGTGCGAACCGCTTTTGAGAACGATTACAAGATGACCCCGCAGCAGCTGGAGGAGGCGATTACGGAGAAAACCAAGGCTTTGATTCTCTGCTCTCCGTCAAACCCGACCGGCACCCGCTATTCGGCCGAAGAACTGCGGGCGCTGGCCGACGTGCTGAAGGCGCATCCGAGGGTATGCATCATCTCCGATGAGATCTACGAGTATATCACCTACGGCGGGGATCACGCAGGTATCCTGCAGGTGGCCCCGGAACTGCGCGACCGAACCCTGGTGATCAACGGGTTCTCCAAGGGATTTGCCATGACCGGCTGGCGGTTGGGATATATGGCCGGCCCGCAGGAGGTGGTGGATGCGGTGGCAAAAATCCAGAGCCAGGAAACCTCCGCGCCCTCGGCCATTTCACAGAAAGCCGGTGAAGCGGCCTACAAGGGATCACTGGAGGAAGTCCACAGCATGCGCGATCAATTCCGGGAGCGGCGGGACTACATGGTCGAGGCGCTTTCCGCGATCGATGGGGTCAAATGCTTTAATCCGGCCGGCGCGTTCTATGTATTTCCGGACATATCGGCGCACCTGGGTAAAACGGTTAAAGCCACAGGCGAGAAAATAGGTACCTCCACCGCTCTTTGTCTCTACCTGCTGGAGGAAGTGGGACTGGCGGCGGTACCTGGCGATGCATTCGGGGAACCGAACGGGATTCGCCTCAGCTACGCTTCCGCCATGGAAGATCTGCAGGAGGGTATTGCCCGGCTCGAAAAGGGATTGCATGAACTTTCGGCGTGAGAATTCCTGTTACAAAACTGAATTTTTTACAGAAGCAGTGATTTGGCACACTTTATGTGGATTACCCGAAAGCGTAATAACAAGAAAACAATGATCTGAATTATGCCTACGTACGAATACAAGCGAGAAGACGGTACAACGTTCGAAGTAATGCAGGGGATCAATGAACAACCCCTTGAACAATGCCCGGAAACCGGTCAAAAGGTGAAGCGCGTTATTACCGGCGGCGGTGGCGTCGTTTACAAGGGCGACGGATTCTACATCACCGATTATAAGAACAAAGAGCAGAAGAACGGGAACGGTACCGCCTCCAATGGGCAGGAAAAGGCGGAATCTACATCGGAACCTTCGAAAGCAGAATCAGAATAGCGAACCCGTAAGTTCCATTGTCTGGTGGATGAATCAAATGACAAACGCTCGGAAAAACACAAGCAGGCCCTGGACCAGTTTGTGTTGCTGTGGGGTGAGATGGCCTCGTCGTGGGGTATCAACAAGACGATGGCCCAGATTCATGCCCTGCTGTATGCCGAGTCGGACCCGCTGGACACCGATGCCATCATGAAGCAGCTGGATATCAGCAGGGGCAACGCCAATATGAACCTGCGCAACCTGCTGAACTGGCAGCTTATCCACAAGGTCCACTTCAAGGGCAAACGCAAGGATTATTACACCGCTGAAAAGGATGTCTGGACCATAGTGGCCACCATTGTACGGGAGCGCCAGCAGCGCGAAGTGGAGCCGATTCGCCAGAACCTGGAGGATTTTCTCCGTGATTTCGAAGAGGAGGGGATAAACAACGAGGAAGAGGCCGAATTCCGGGAACGTATCGCCAATTTCCTGACCTTTCTGCAGATGTTCGAACGGTTTACCGATGCCCTGCTCCCCTATATCAACAAGCGGAACCTGAAGTTTCTGAAGCAGCTGGTGAAATTGGCCGAGCTCAAAAAGAAGATGAAAGGCAAGCTGCCTGATACCATCACACTACCGGTGGACGATGACGAGTAAAAGCAACAGAAAGATCGGTGAGGAGGGCGAAGACCTGGCCGTATCGTACCTGGAGTCAAAGGATTACACCATCCTGGAGCGAAACTACTTTTTTGAGCACGCCGAAGTGGATATCGTGGCATACGACCAGAAGCAGATCATCTTCGTCGAGGTCAAGTACCGCAGCGACACCACCTTTGGGGAACCGGAGGACGCCGTATCACAGGAAAAGCAGGAGAATATCTTCAAGGCGGCCGAAGCGTGGCTATACGAGCGAAAGATGGACGGCTCGCCGGTGCGGTTTGATGTGATCTCCATCGTGCAGAAAGGCGGCCGGGCCCCGCTGTTCAAACATTATGAGAACGCGTTCTGGATGACCAATTGATATACAGGTATCCATCAAGCCGACTGATTATTTCACACCTGCCATCAAACCGGAACGGTGGTTTTCTCCACAATCGTTATCATTCGTTCAGTGAATATCACCAACGTAACTAGGTGTGAAGATGCATTATCCTGCTTGATGCCTCAGAAAGAACAATGTACAGTGATTTTCCGGCAACTACTCGGGGTAATTTTCGGGTACTCAAAAATGAACACTCCGTATTGGTAAATGGAAATAGTGGAAGAGGCAGGTGAGAAGGGCGTCATACCTGCATTGTTTCGGTTTCATACCTCACGCAATACCTGCAGCAACTTCGTCTTGCCGACCGACCAGTACCAGCCGAGGCCCAGGCCCGTTACGATATGCCAGATTCCCCACCATGCGGCAACCAGGGCCATGCCTCCGAGTCCCTCGAAAAAGTTGAAGATCAGCAGCAGTCCCAGCCCCGAGTTTTGAATCCCCGTTTCAATGGCGATCGATTTACGGTCCGGTTCCGGAAGCCGGAACATGCTGGCCAGCCCGTAACCTCCGGTTAGCGCGAAAGCGTTGTGAAAGAAGACCAGCCCGATTACCAGATGTACATAGGCAATGAAATTATCGAAGTTCATCGCAAAGGCCACCAGTACGAAGCCGGCGAAGAAAAGAACGCCAAAGCCCTTGATCCAGTTTGCGGCTCGGCTGGCCCACATCTCCCGGTAATGCCGCACCAGCATGCCGGCCAGGAGGGGCAGGCCCAGGATCAACCCGATAATCTTGAATACTTCCCACAGGTTGATGTGGATGTCTTTCAAAATGGCGTTGGTCGGCCCGTACAGCCCCGCCCACAGGGTAAAGTTGAACGGGGTAAGCAGGATGGCTCCGAGGGTGGCGATCGCCGTCAGGCTCACCGAAAGGGCGGTGTTTCCCCGTGACAGCAGCGAAAAAAAATTGGAGATATTCCCGCCCGGGCAGGCCGCCACCATGAACATGCCGAGAGCCATGCTGGGATGCGGCTCAAAAAACAGGACGAGCAGGTAAGTGAGTGCCGGCAGCAGCAGAAACTGGGAAATCACACCGATAATCGTCGAGCGGGGATCCTGAGTCAGCCGACGGAAATCTTTCACCGTCAATTCCAGGGCTACCCCGAACATGATGACGGCCAGGGAAATGTTCATGACCAGCAGACCGCCTTCTCCCAGATTTAACTGCAGTGTATCGATCGATTCCCTCATGCGTTTCAGTGGTGTCGAGTCAGTTGCTGAATAAGATGTTTCCGGTATGACTTTAGATCCCGGAAGCGGTGCGCAATTACCGGCACGGAAAATACCAGTCACGTCAGTAACAAGGTAATATATCTCATCTATGGAGTCATGATCACCGGTGCCGGTAACGGGGGGGCGCAAAAGAGAGTTTCTGCAATTCCCCTGCTTCTATCGTCCGAAAGTATGGGAAATTCTGATTTCAACAAAGTCGGTATAAACGGCACTCAACTGCGGGTACGACAACTCGCAACAAATTGCAGACGGAGCACGCTTCAACCAACGCATTGCTTATCCTATACCATATGGTTTTACCGGGATCAGCTGTCGGGATTTTCCGGACCTGGGGCGCCCGAAACATCGGGACCTATCCTTCCGACCTAAATCCGCCGGAGGCACAGGTTAGTTATTTGTTAATGGTTATTAGTCATCTGGAAAAACAAATAACTAATTCCTAATAACCAGTAACTAAATTCCCACCGGTGACTTTTTGGGGTGATCATTTCTTCGTCCCGAATCCATAAGGGGTTTGTTCACACAAAAAGGAACAAGTCTAGCATCGGGAAGGAGTGGGTGTGACTTTTTGAGGAAAGCCTTGGTGATCTGAAAAAACTAATTCCAGATAACTAAATCCCTGCAGGTAACCGAGTCGGACGTCCGTCAAGGGGGATCCGCAGTAACACCGGGCTGCCTGGAAGATGAGAACCCGTTCACATATTGGTAAACGGATTGCTATTAATCGGGAAATTGCCCTATTTTCATCTGGAACAAATAGAATTGTCAGCTTCTGTGAACCCCCTTTGTATGAACTGGAAACTGCTTAACCCGTTATCGTGGCCCAAATCGTTCCTGATCCTGATCCTCGGGGGCTTTCTATTTATCTGGTTTTCCTTTATTGATACCTATAGCCTGTGGACGCGGTACCAGCTCAGCGAGCGCAAGGACGATCTGAGGCAGAAAACACGGCAGCTAGAGGCGGAAGCTACAAGGCTCAAGGAAAAGATTCACGACCTGGAGTCGGATTCCGCGCTGCTGGAACGCATTGCCCGCGAAGAGTACGGGATGCGAAGGGAAGGGGATGTCGTGTATAAGATTCGTGAAAAGGAGGACTGACAGCCGTTACATCGCTTCTGCCGGCCGCTTATCTTTTCTTGTATACTTTATGGCGTGAATGCAGGTTATTACTCTTCAGACGTTTTGTGGGTTACACTTCACTTTTATGATACCAAAGGAGGAATTGTTTAAAACCGGGACGGTACTGGCAGCCGGGCTGTTGCTGTTCCTGGGATGGTCGCCGCGGGCCGTCGCACAGGTAGAGACGCAACGACCCGATACCGTATCCGTGGACACCGCCGGGACCGCACAACCTCCTTCGATGGAGCAGCAGCGCCGGCAGCAGATGCAGGGAGCTCCCCAGGGGCAGGCCCCGCCGGGACAGGGACAGGCGGGCGGTGATCTGCAGCAGGAGGGACAGGTCAACTTTTCAGCGCGCGATTCCCTGGTGTTCAATTTCAACCGCCAGCGGAAAGCAACCCTGTACGGGCAGTCCAAGGTAACGCATACAGCAGGTGAACTGACAGCGGGCAAAATTTCGATGGATCTGAACAGGCACGTGGTTGACGCCAGCACGCAAACACCGGAGGATACACTGTCACAGCCGGTATTGAAACGGGATCAGGAGCAGATACGCAGCAACAGTATCAGTTTTAATTACCAGACCGAAAAGGGGCGTTTCGAAGTGGCACGGATGCAGGTTTCCCAGGGCAACCTGACCGGTACCAGGGTAAAAAATACCGACCGTCATACCGTTTTCGTGGAAGACGGCATCTACTCCACCTGTACCCTGGATCATCCCCACTACTACATCAAGGCGGACCGGATGAAGATGGTGGACCAGGACGAGGTGTTTTTTACGAATGCCCGCCTCTATATCCTGGATATTCCCTATCCGCTGGTGTTCCCGTTCGGTTATATCCCGAACCAGGGGATCCAGCAGAAACAGTCGGGACTGCTGGAACCGACCTACGTGTTCCAGGAAACCGACGATCGCGGACTGGGCCTGCAGAACCTGGGATGGTTCCAGTATTTTAACGATCACCTGGTGGGACAGGCCGCAGTCGATATCTTTACCTCAGGTACCTTCTACCTTGACGCCAGCACCCAGTACAACATGCGGGATCGCTACAACGGGCGCGTACAACTGGGGTATTCCCGGCGCAATTCATCCCTTGAACCGACCGATCCCGGGTTTTCGACGAATATCCAGAAAAGCCTCAGCATCAACCATAGCCAGACCATCTCCCCCTACGCCAACTTCAACGCCAATATCAACCTGCAGACTTCCGAGTTTGACAAACAGAACTCCTACGATATAGAGGACCGCGCGGAAACCAGTACGAGCTCCAGCATCAATTACCGGTACCGGCACCCTGAAAATACCTACAGCCTCAGTTTGTCCGCACAGCAAAACCAGAATTTCCAGACCAACAGGGTGCGGATGTCGGGACCCAAGATGAACTTCAGCCTGAAGCAATTTTCCCCGTTTTCCGGCAATAACCGTTCGCAAAACCGGTCGATCTTGAGCGGGCTCTCTATCCGTTACCAAAACCAGCTGGAATCGGACTACCAGTTTGACCCTGTTCGCGGTGATTCGGCCACCATCAACTGGTTTGAGGCGCTGCTGGATCCCGCAAAGTACCGGGAGGCGACCGGGGAAAACGACCATTTTCGATACGGGTTTCGCCAGCAGGCCGACATCAGTTTCGGGAACCTGATCCCCAGCAATTACATCAACATGTCGGCAAATTTTGACTACAACGAGTACTGGTTCCCCACCAGCATCCGTAAAACGTTTAACCCGGATTCCAACGAGGTGGAGACACGGAAAATTCGTGATTTTACCACGGCCCGGGATTTCAGCACCAGCGCCAGCATGTCAACGGTATTTTACGGGCTCTGGAACAAGCGGGTCGGCAAGATAAATGCATTCCGCCATACCGTGCGCCCCTCCATCTCCTTTACCTACCGCCCCGACTTCAGCGATGAATTCTGGGGCTACTACCGGGAAGTACGCACGGATACGGCCAACGACCGCACTCAAAAATACTCGATCTACGAAGATGAGGTGTTCCGGGGTCCCGGCAGCGGTGAATCCCGTTCGATCAGTTTCCGGCTCGGGAACGTGTTCGAGGCAAAGCAGGTGAAGCGCGACTCCCTTGGCGAAAAGAATGAAAAAAATCTGCGGCTGGTGGACAACCTGGACTTTTCGACAAGCTACAATTTTGCCGCCGACAGCCTAAAACTCAGCGATCTGAATGCCAACTTTTCCACCTCGGTGGTGGAAAACCTGGATATCCGTGCCAGTGCATCCTTCGATTTTTACCAGCGCAATGCCAACGGCCGGCGTATCGACAAATTCCTGATTGAGGACGGCAACCGGCTGCTGCAACCGCTGAACTGGAGCGTCAGTGCCAGTACTTCGTTTCCCCAGGGAAGCCGCGGCGGGGGTGGCAGAAGCTTCGGTAGTGGCGGATTTGGGGGGAGCCGGGGGATGGGCGGTATGCCCCCCATGGGCGGTGGTCGTGGCGGCCAGGGACAGGGTAATCAACCCTACTACCCCGAGAACTACGATCCACTGGATCAAACCCTGTTTCGCGGGTTCAATCCCCGGTTTAACGATCGCCCGGTGCAGCCGCTGAATTCTCCCTGGAGCGTATCGTTTAACTTTCGGTACAGCTGGCGAAAAAATTTTAACGGGGATGACAACGTCTCGGCCACGCTCAACGCCAATAACATCAGTTTCCAGCTTACCTCGAAATGGAGTTTCAGTACGCAGATCGGGTACGACTTTGTAGAAAAAGAGCTGACCCCTTCCCGTTTTCGCCTCTCCCGGGACCTCCACTGCTGGAACCTGTCGTTCGAGATGAACCCGTTCGGGGAGTTCCAGTACTTTTTCTTCCGTCTTAGCGTAGACAGCAGCCAGATACAGGGCATCTTCCAGAAGCTTCCGGGCCTGAACAACCTCGAGCGCAGCTCGTCGCCCACCGGCCGCCGAAACCCGCGATTTTGATACCGTCTTGAAGTATGAGGGACGATCAGTGACGGGTAACCGGCAATTTCATCAACGTCTGAGTATAGGGGATGAGTGAAACGTCAAAAGTCAAAAGTGAAAGGTGAAAAGTGAAAGGTGAAAAGTGACCGCATAACGTATTACGCATCACTCTTTAGTCGTTCTTCGAGATTACGGGCCACATATTTCCCCAGGATATCAAACTCCAGGTTCAGGGTATCTCCCTCCCCCTTATGCTTGAGATTGGTATGATCCCACGTGTAGGGGATGATGGCAACGGTGAAAAGCGGGGGAGACTCCCGGGCCACCGTCAGACTAATGCCGTCGAGGGCGATGCTGCCGCGACCCACAATCAGGTTCCGGTATTCTTGGGGATATTCCACAGTAAGAAGGTGATCGGTTCCCTCGGTCTCGATCTCGGTAATGGTTCCCACTGTGTCTACATGGCCCTGCACGATGTGCCCGTCCAGCAGCTTGTCCATGGTCATGGAGCGTTCCAGGTTGACGAGGTCCCCCTCCGCAAGGTCACCAATGTTGGATTTGCGAAGCGTTTCCTCCACGCTTTGTACGCTGAAGGTCTCCGCAGAACAGGCCGTAACCGTATGGCACACCCCGTTGATATTGATGCTCTGGTCCACCTTCAGCTCGTCCGCAAACGACGCGCCTACGGAAAACTCCCTGCCGCCGTCCAGGGCTTTTACGTTTCGGATACTCCCTGTTTCTTCAATAATGCCTGTGAACATATGTTCCGAATTTAGATGAACTGTGATAAACTGATATTATAGATTTCCTGTATGATTCGCAGTTGAAGCCTTTTTTGCAGATCGCCGGTAAACAACACTTTCGTTTACCGGCAAAACCAGCGGACTAGAGGTATCCGGACAGGAGCAAGTCGTCGCCGATCCGCCGCCAGGTTTCATCCCGCAGCTCGATAACCTCCTTCATCCGGTTAATACCCAGCCCCAGAATGCTTCGGGTTCCCCCGCCCAGTAATTTCGGAGATATGAACAGCTCCAGCTTGTCAACGAGCCGCTGTCGAATCAATGCGGTGGCCAGCGACTGGCCGGCTTCCACGAGCACCGATGTAATGTTGAGTCCGCCCAGCTCCTGCATGGCCGCCTCCAGGTCGCTGTGTCCCTCGTGCTGAGGTACAAGCAGGGTTTGACCCCGAAAATAGTTGGAAGTCAGCATATTGAGCATTGGGTCGGCCTCGTTTTCATACTTTTCCCGGTTATGGGTGATGATAATGGTTTTTTCTTCATACTGATCGGTAAACAGGTTCAGGTCCTTTGGCAGCTCCATGGGACCATCTATCACTATACGCCGCGGCTGTCGTCCCTCCACATGGCGCACCGTCAGGCGGGGATTGTCCAGCAGGGCGGTATTTCGGCCCACCATGACGGCGTCGTACCGGCGGCGCCAGCGATGCACCTGTTTGCGGGATGCATCCCCGGAGATCCACCGGGAATCGCCGTCGGGTGCTGCGATATAGCCGTCGGCTGTCTGGGCGATTTTAAGAGTGACAAAGGGCCGTTCGTACCGCTGGAAATGGAGGAAAAATTCGTTCAACTCTTCCGCCTCCTCCCGCATCAGCCCGACATCCACCGAAATATCGTTATCCCTCAGGTACCCGATTCCCTTGCCGGAAACCTTTCGGGTGGGGTCCTCCATCGCCACCACTACGCGTTTGATTGGCAGATCTCCGAGCATTTCGCAGCAGGGCGGTGTATTGGCGTGGTGGGCGCAGGGCTCAAGCGTTACATATACGGTGGCCCCTTCAAGCCGTGAATTGTCGGAAACACTTTCCACGGCATTCACTTCGGCATGCGCCTGGCCGTAGCGTTCGTGGTATCCCTGCCCGATCTTATCACCCTCTTTCGAGACAATAACGCACCCGACCATGGGATTCGGGGAAACATAGCCCGCACCCCGTTCGGCGATCTCAAGCGCCAGTCGCATCCATTTTCGGTCGGTTTCACTAAAGGATTGTTCTGAATTCAATGCTGTTACCTTTTGCTTGCATTACATTTTTGGTGACCGGAACCTCTGTAACAGTATTTGCGGGATATTCATTGCGTACCTGTCTCATTTTAGTGTGGGGCAGTCCCTCTCATTACGGGCGAAACAGCGAGCGGGTATTTGCCTGTTTCAGCGGTACCTGAACGTTACAAACAAAAAGGCAGGAAGAGAACCCTCCTGCCTTTTGTCATATAGCTAACATGGTAATCTGACACGGGAAGCCGGTATCAGCCCTGCCGGAGCAACTGGGCGCGATTGTCTTCAATATCGGCATCGGCCCGCAGCTGCTCCATCCAGACCTGCATGTAGGACTTGCTCTTTTCCTGTACCAGCTGCTGCCGAATCTGCTGACGCTGGCTGGTCGTCAGGTTTTGCAGGTCGGCTTCCTGCTTGCGATCAAGCCGGACGACAAATACAGCGCTGTTGCCAACCAGGATGTCGGAAATTTCGCCCTCTTCCAGCCCGAAAACCGCGCCCACCACCTCCGGTTCCCGGCCGGCACCCTGGATCACTACGGAGCTTTTTCGCAGGCCCTGCTGGGTAACCACCTGTTTACCGGCGGCTTCGGCCAGGGCATCCAGTGTGGAATGGGAAGCTTTCAGATCACGAACCCGCTCCGCAATCTGTTCTTTCCGTTTTTCATTGAGAACGGTCGTCCTGATCTGCTGTCTTACCTCTTCGAAGGGGCGTACGCCTTCCGGGATTATTTCATCCACTTTAAGTACGACAAACTGGCTGCTGAGTTCAAGCGGTTGTGAAATGTCGCCCTCCGATGCTGTTTCAAGATAGTTCAGGATCTGCCGGCTCTGCCCGATGCCCGCAATAAACGGGTTGTCTTTGGTGGCAAATGCTTCCTGAACGGCCAGTTCGCTGTTTTCAGCTTCCTCTTCAAATCCGTTCTGTTCGGCAAAATAGCTGAAATCGTCGGCTTCCTCGGCCATGGCGTCGATGGTCTTAACCGGGTCGGCCCGGATGTCGTAACTCAGCACCACAAACTGGACCTGGTCGTCAGTTTCATCGAGTTTTTTGAGCAGGTTGACTTTGCCTCCCGTCTGTATCGGCTGGCTGACTTCTCCAACTTCGAGGTCGAGCACCGGTCTGAATTCCTCCCGCACGTCCGATTTATTGACATATTCCGCGCTGTAGGGTGTGGTCGACTGCTGCTGAAACAGGAACAGGGAGTCGTCTTCCGCCTGGGAAAAATCATCGCGCAGCTCACGCAGATCGCGGAAGGTGCGTGCCGTATCTTCACTGGTCGGGGTTTTGTCAAATCCCACGTATTTGAACCGGTATGATTCCTGTCGTTCAAATCGATCCTGGTTGTTTTCGTAATACTCCCGAAGATCACTTTCCGAGACGTTCACTGCACTATCAGGCACATCGGCGTAGGGAAACCGTACATATGCGATGTCGGCCGTGCTGTTGTTGCGCAGGTATTGCTGTTCCACCTCATAGTTGCTGACAACCATCGAGGATTGTACAAAGTTGTTCATTTTCTGCTGACGGCGTTTCTGGCGCAGCTGC
>JAWVZC010000072.1:0-13978 GCA_033722415.1 Balneolaceae bacterium
AGCGAATTATTCCCCTGTTGGAACTCATCCACAAATACCCCGAACGATCGGGATAGATGGCATAAATAATATTGTTGGGAAGTCCCTGTGCCTCCGTAAATCGCCGTACGCTTTGATCGTTCAAATTGATCCGGTTTACCCCCCCCCCGCCATTGGTGCCGATCCAGACAAATTGTTGAGGTTGTCGGGGATCCGGCGAAATGCTCAGTATATGATTTGAGCTTATCGATCGGTAATCTCCCTGATCATACCGGAATTGCAGAGATTGCCCGGTTTCCGGATTGTAGGCTGCCAGCCCGTGTTCCGTGGAACCGATCCAGAAATAATCGGCGTGATACCTGAGCACATTCAATTCCTCGACTACAGGTAACTGTTGCCGGGTGTTGAAATCCTCAAAAAACCGGGACAGCGGGATAAATCGTTGCAATCGGTCGGTAGAATTTGTAACAGCTACTCCATTGATATACAGCAGGTAAAGTTCGCCGTTTCGCCCGCTGTCAAGTGCAAATGCATCGTTCCAGTTAAAGGTTATTTCAGGTGGATTAATGGGATGACGTTCAATACCTCCCGACGGAATATCATACAGCAGCAGGCCTGCTTTGCGGGTAAGTACCCATGCCTTATTCCCGGGAATTTTTTTCACACCAAAAACCTGCTTGGATACGTCGCTGTACCGGTTTGGATAGAACTGTTCGATTGATTCGGTAAAACCGGGCAACAGTGTTTCCTAAAAATTGCTTTTTTTATCCCGAATCGCGCTTTTTTAGGATCATACTTGTACAGCCCGTACCCGGCGGTACCGCCCCAAAATACCCCGCTGCGGTCTATCATAAAAGATATAATACCTTTTGCCGGGAACCGATTCCTGCAAACACCGGTCTGCGGGTCAACCTAGTACAGCTTGTACCGGGCAGTACCCCATAGATTGCCATTTGTATCAACCGAAAGATGTTCGAATGACAACGGGGCACCGCTTTGCCCATCGCTGAGTTTGACATCCGAGAGCAGGGTTCCTTCAACGTCTGTGATCACCAGCCGGTTACCCTGCTGCAGCATCCACCGTCGCCGGTGTTGATCCAGGTATAACCTGTCCAGATTCGAAGTTTCCAGGTGCCGGTTGAGCTTCTCCAGCGGTTCGGTAGTTTGAGATTTCACTTCGAGCCGGAAAATACCGTTACTGTTCGTACCCACGACCAAAACGGGGTTACGGTCCGGTGATACCGGGATAAGGCTGTGTACCGAGATATTGGGTTCACCTCCGGGCGAAGGAATTGAATGGACCTGGCTCAGATCCGCTGAAAGATGAAATAAACCACGATCTGTGGCGGCAAACCAACCGAAACACGAGCTGCCATACACTCCCCGGAAAGTGGCTTTCCTGAAGGCATCCGGAATGCCCGCTAGTAAATTGATGCGCAGAAACCGTTCTGAGTCGGGATCATACCGGTGAAGTCCGCCCGGACGTGTCTCCACCCAGAGGTTCCCATCCTGTTCTTCTTCGACGAAGGTTACGTGGTTGCTGGACAGGGAGGTTGTATCTGGGGGATTATTCCGAAAAATTCGGAATTCATACCCGTCATAGCGGTTCAAGCCATCTTTTGTTCCCAGCCAGATATATCCTTTCTGATCCTGGATATCATCAAAAATCAGATTCTGGGAAAGGCCGTCATCCGTCGTTATGTGACGAATATTTTGCGAAGATTGAAAAGAAATAGCTTGCAGGGTCCAAATAACTAGGATTAGTAGCGTTAACCGCCTCATCACAGAAGTTGTGCATCATGTTTATACTCAAAAGCAAATAACTATTTCTTTCTATTTTTCGCAATTAAAACCTATTATTCTCACCAATATTGATAACATTATTTTTTTGAGTATGAGTTTAACCTATTACTATTTTTATCATTCCGGTATGTAAAACGTTATTACAAACCGCAGTTTAATGCTGTGGCAGTTGATGTTTATATTACCGGATCTGTTGAAAAGAAAATATCGTTATCCATTTCACATTATCAGGAGAAACGGGTTAACAGCTCGTTCAAACCCAGCTGCTTAACAGAGCAGAACAGAATCTTTGCCAGATTTACGTACGGGTAAGAAAGGATGGGTGAGTGATTTTCGTTCTGGGTTTTGCACAACATTTCGGAATTTCATTCTGATGGTAAGGGGAGTAAAAATAGGGAGTCAGCAGCTGGTTGGAACCGACTTCCCAACGGCAGCAGGAGAACCCCTTATATATACCCGCCGCATGAACTGAGAAATATGCTGCCACAAAAAAACCTCCGGAACTGAGTTCTCCCGGAGGTTTGAATCTGAATATGCTGTTGTACTCTGTTACCGAAGTCCGCCGGGAACCCCTTTGCAGATCCGGCTGACGGCATCATGGCTGTGGAGGCTCTCCATGTGTACGCAGCGAACAACGAAATCGATAATCTCATCGCGATCATCGAGAACATCATAGAGCAGCCGTGCGGCATCCTCCACAAATTTCTGGTAGGCGGCATTCATCTCGGCAAATGCCTGTTCATCCTCGCGTTTGACCATCACCTGCGTTTCTGTTTTCAATGCGTCCTGACACAGGGCCACCAGGTCCTCAATGAACAGTTCCTCTTCAAGTTCCACCGTAAGGCTGGCTACACTTCGCTGGCTGTGGGGTATCGCGGCCACATCCCGCGAATCGCGAGCATGTTCCGAAAGTTCATAGGAGCAGGGACATGCACTGCTGTATTCAAAATCGAGGTGCATAAACATCCGGTAATTATTGTCCTGGTCGAGCCCTCCCTCCAGGGCCACATCATAGTATTGATATCCCTCCAGTTCCGATCGCAGGCTCTCCTGCATGATCGGGTAGTTGAAGGAGAGCCGAAGATATCCGCTCTCTGTCTCCAGGTCTTCTTTATAGGCCCGGAGAATCGCTTCCAGCTTATCAAGATGAAAAACCTCATCCTTGTAGTCGTAAAATGAGCGAATAATACGGCTCATATTTATCCCCTTTTTATCAGCTTCGAGCCCCACATAGCCATCAACGGAGGTTTCAAGCGTGACCAGCTCCCCATCCGGACGCGGATATTTGAGCGGAAGCCTGAAGTTGGAGATCCCCACCTGCTGTATCGGCACGTTGGCGCCTTCAATCAGGGAGGCCGGGCCGTTCTGCAGATCAGGCAGACTGGCCTTGTAATCGTCAGAGATTGTAAAGGTCGGATCGTACACTCGCTTCAACTTGGTAGAAATCATACTGGTTACGCGTTCGTTAAAATCGTGTTGGATAACTTATTTTACAAGAGGTATGGACAATATTCCGCTGAATTTCGTTCGGTTTCGTGCAGCCTTACCGAGTAGAGTTTCCCGCCTTCAACGCATGCCTGTTCAATCGGTTCTTTCAGCTCCCGGTAAAATGCTTTTACAAGATTTTCGGTCGACGGGATTACATCCGCCAGGAAATCAACGTCCAAATTTAAGTTTTTATGATCACATTTTTCAATGATCCTCTCATCGACGATATCATACAGTTCCGAAAGATCGATCACGTACCCCGTTTCAGGGTCGGGTTCACCGGCGACAATCACCTCAATTTCATAGTTGTGTCCGTGCCAGTTGGGATGATTGCACTTGCCGTAGGTCTCCCGGTTCCACCGGTCCGATTTACCGGGATTGTGAAGCCGGTGGGCAGCATTAAAGTGCGCTTTTCTTTTAACGAAAACCACTTATTCAGGGACTTATGTTTCGATTACGGAATCATGTAACGAAGCAGGCTGGGGAAAGGTTCCTGTGAATGGCGGTCTTTGCCGGGCTGTTGAAGACGAGCTGCCGATCGGCAAAACTACACGGCAGAAATCATGTAACACATCTCGGTTGCGATCTGCCTGCAGCGCCTGCGGTATGTTTCTTTCTCCCGGGGGGTTCCGTCCGCCACTTTGGGATCCTGGTAGGGCAGTGACATGCGAACATCGGCCCCATGCACGATGGGACAGTTTTCATCGGCATCGGTACAGGTCATAATGGCGGCAAAACCGTTCTGCGGGTTAACCGGGTCATCGTACATTTTCGAGAAACAGGTCAGCGGTGGTTCCCCGGAATCGTAGTGGAGCCTGTACCTGGGATTATCCCCACCCGCATTCTCGATTCGGAATCCCGCCTCCTCCAGGGCTCGTATTGCATTGGGATGAAATGCCGTAGTTTCGGTGCCCCCGGAGTATGTGGAGATACCCGACTGCCCGTAGTAGAAGGCCGCCAATTGTGCCCAGACCTGGCAAAAGTGACTACGACGACTGTTGTGCGTGCAAATAAAAATAAGAGCGGACTCGCCTCCAGACTCGATTTGAGAACGGATATAACCGGTAATTTCGGCAAGTACGGCTTTCCGCTGATCGGGAATGGAATTAAACTCCTGTTCTGTTGATGACAGGTATTCGGCCAGATCGTTTCTCATAGCAAGTACCGGTGGTGGTTAACGGCTGCGGTTTCGTGACTATTTCGGAAATACTGTACCGGTAAAGTATACCGGAAACCGGTTGTAATACAAACCGCTTTTAAAACAAATATTTCCAAGGGACACCAAACACGGGAACGTGGAGCCGGTTCCCGCGCCCCGGAATCGTAATTTTTCCCGAGCTGTGGGCAATCTATGCATGCCAGCCTAATTTCTGCGGCCATCGGACCCATGAACCCGATCGTACCCAGTTCTCCGTGCCGAATGCCCCCCGAAAAGACACATCTTCAAACCATGAATCTTCAGGTACCTGTCCGCCGCTGAGATAGACCGACCCAGCCGGTAGACTGAAGTCGTACCGTTCCGGGTCAGTGAAAATTTGCGCCGGGTCATCGGAATCAGCCAGTGTGTAGCTGCTGATGTACCGCCGGCGGTGATCATCCAGTTCCCAGCCGTTATTATCCTGCAGTACAACATTCAGCAGCTGCAGGGTGCTGCCGTAATTTTCGAACGTGTTGTCACGGTCATCATTCATCTGGCTGCCACCGTCTGTTCCCCCATTCTGCCCCTCGAGCAGCCAGTGGTAACCGTCAAATCCAGTTAGTATTATATTGGCGTACTGCCCCTCGAGGTTTTCCCGGAACAACAACCCGTGGTTGGTTTTCTGGATGTTTCCGGCCCCAACAAGGGTAACATTTGAGATACGGGGAGCGGTCGGGCCATTCCCCCCCTGGCACTTAAAAAGTTCGGCACAGCCGTCCGCTTCAAATCCGTTGTCAGCACCAGACTCCTGGACACCGAGCCAAAACTGTCCCCTGCCCTGCCATCCCTGATCAAAATCGAAGCTGTCGTCTGCAGCCCCGTACACAACGATGTACCTGAAATCAACCGTACCACCGAACAGCTCTACCCCGTCGTCACTGGATTCGAAGATGTTAACATGGTCGATTGTTGTTTGTCGACCGACCGAATAGAGTGAAAGCGACTGGAGTTCCGACCCCTCGGCAATACTGAAACCGGCGTATTCGATACGCACGTACCTCAGAATGCCGCTGTTGTCGGCATCATTTCGTCCGCCATATTGTACGACCTCCTCGAGTCCTTCGATACTCCCGGTTTCCCCGGGGATATTATTACGGGCCCTTCCCACCATTGTGATCCCTCCCCAGGAATTGATCTCCTTCCGGTCTGATGTAAATACAACGGGGTTCTCAGCCGTGCCTTCCGCGATCAATTTGGCCGTCGGCCGTGGAGCAGCAAATCGCTGATCATCAGCGGGTAGTGTGATTATAGTACCGACATCGGCAGGGTTACCGTTGTGATAGGTAAATGTTACGGTGACGCCCTCTTCAACCGTGAGCGTCACACCGGGAAGTACAATATGGGGACCCGCAACGGTGGTATCGCGCGTCCATGTTTCATCCTCGCACAACAGATTCCCGGGCAACCTGGCATAGATCTCGGGAATCTCCTCGCACACCGGTTTAATGGAACTCACCGAACTGTCACTGCAGCCGGTCACCGATATCAACAGCAATATGTTTATTATCACGGGAAGAACATACCTGGCAACGGGTAATCCACTATCGTATCTATTATTCCTGGGACAGACTATAAAATTATGAAAAACAGGAAGCTGTTAGCTACCGGCACCTTGTTAAAATAAGAGGACCCCGGTTCCCCGGAGCCCCCTTTTTGTGATCAGCACACCTCACACTTGCGTGAGAGGATATTCATTGGACAGTATTCGGGAACCTCAAAAAGAATATTTGAATCCCAAGCTGGCAGAACTGTAGGGTTTGAATTGCTCATAAACCTGGTCTTCAGCCCTGAAACTATCATAAAAATTCTTCTGTATATCGTTCAGAATATTGGTGATTTTGAAACTCAGGGCGTATTCACCGTTCTGTCCAAACGTCTTATTCATATTAAAATTCAAACTGTGAAATGGATCGGAATAGACATCGGGAAAGATTCCGCCACCCACAATGACCAGGGTTTTACCTTTCACATTGTAGAATAACCCCGCGTCAAGTCCCACACTTGCATTATCGTAGGTTAATCCTGCATTCAGGATGTAGGGTGCCTGTCCGGCCATCTGTCGGGTATCGTCCACCGATTGTCCGTTCTTTTCCTGTTTTTTTCTGGCCTCAAACTCGTCTTCTGTCATTTCAATTTGAGACTCCACCAGGGTGAAGTTTGCGTTGAGTCCGAAATGGGACAACGATGGTATCAGCGTACCCAATGAATGCCGCACTTCAAATTCCGCGCCGTATACCTCCCCGTTACCTACGTTCCGGGGCTGGTATTCACTCGAGGTGGGGGAACTCCTGAGCCGGACCAGCTCCAGGGGGTCGTCAAATGTCTTGTAAAATAGACTGAGTGAGAGCAGCTGTCCCTGTTTGAAGTATCGTTCAAACCGAAGATCTACGTTTTGAATATGGGTTTCCCGCAGGTTCCCGTCCCAGTTGCAGTTATTCCCGCTCTGGTCGCACCCGACCGGAAATAGTCCGCCGTTGAAAATACGGTCGGATATCGGGTCAAGAATCTGTGCAAATGACATCTCTTTAAACGAGGGGCGTGCGATGGTCCATGAGTAGGAAACACGCAGGTTGGTATTGTCATTGAAAACGTAGGTGAGATTGGCAGAAGGAAAGAAATCCAGCGCATCGAGCACCTTCTCATTATCCAGGTTGTTGGCCGAAGAGTCGCCCTGTGCAAAACGGGCATCCCGGCCGGTATGCCGCTGTACAAAGTTTTCTGCTCGAACTCCAAGGTAAACCTTCAGGCTGGAAGCGGGATTAAATTCATTTGACAGGTAAAAAGCGGTATTGCTGGAGTTCGAATTATAAGCATTCGGATTGGGGGAGGCATTGCCCGACTGAAAATAGATCGTTCCTCCGTTGCCATTTCCAAAGATATGATCGTCATCCAGGACCTCAGACGGATCTCCCGTCCAGTCCGGCTGCCCGCCAAAGAATGACAGGTCGTACTGCAAAATCTCATAATCTCTCTCCTTATAGACGTGGCTTCCACCAAATTTAAATTCGGCCGGTACCCCGAACAGTTCATATTCCCGGGTTACATTCAGGCGACCAACCAGGTTAATTTCATCCATATTCCGCCAGAGCCTGCTGGGGAAGCCGCCCGCCCCGGCGTTGAACGTGGGTTCGTTATTGTTTTGCCGGATGGTATAAGTTGTTCTTCTGATATCCGGATCGTCCAAGCTTGAAAAAGTGGGAGAAAGTCTCCAGTCGACTTCCCATCTTGCGTTGTCAAAAATATGTGTCCCATTTAACAACAGGTTAGTTATACCTCTTTCCCCGTATTCCAGGTTGTAGGAATCACCGATATATCCGGACTGACCAGGGGCACTACCGTTATTGTCAATAAAAAAATTAGCTGCCTTTTTCTCCCCGTTTTGAAGATGCATCCCGGTCAATTTGTACTTCGATCGGTCAGTTTTGAAGGCAATACCTGCAAGGCCACCAAGCAGAATACTGCGTTCCGAAACCAGACCATTTTGTCGTGTGGCATATATAAGTTCGTACTGATCGGGATCGGATGGGATCTGGTACTCACCGAATCGGAAGTCGTCATAGTGCGTACTGGAATTCTTATAGGTCGCAGAAAAGATGTATCCGATGTTATTGTCATCGCCAACTTCATACTGGTTGCCGAGGGTCAGTCCCAGGCTGTAGTCCATCGTGCTGGTCTCTTCTACCGGACCAAGGTTGGGGTTAAAACTGTTAACAAAATTGTACACTTCCTGATCCGTCGCGCCATTCAGGGGGGTTGGGATTTCCTGCTGACCCGCGCCATCCGGCAGAGACCGGGTGCCGTCATCGATTCCCAGGAAATCAGTATCACCTCCATCGTAGGTCAAATAACTGTTATTGAAATGCATCTCCGGGTTGTATCCCACACTCGCTGAAACATCAAATATCGGCTGTTCCGGGAAATCTTTGGTTTCGATATTGACAATCCCCCCCGTAAAATCCGCCGGCATGTGTGCAACGGCGGTTTTGGTAATCATCATGTTATTGATGAGATTGGTGGGAAAAATGTCGATCTGGAGGCTGTTGCGGTTGGGGTCCAGACTCGGTATCTCCACCGTGTTGAGCATGGTATTGGTGTACCGGTCGCCGAGTCCCCGAACGTATACGTATTTGCCCCCCTGGATCGATACGCCGGTCACTTTTTTCAGGGCTCCGGCCGCATTGGAGACTCCTGTTTCACGAAAAGCTTCTTTGGATATACCGTCAATAAGATTGGGAGACTTTTTCTTGATCGTCATAATGGCCGCCTCCGAGATGTTGACCAGATCGGCCGTCACCACCACTTCCTCCATCTCCTCTACCGATTTCTGAAGGCGTATATTGTCGATCACCGTGACCTCCCCGGCGGAAACTTCCAGGCCTTCAATCGTCACGGGAGTATATGATACGTAGGATATCCGCAGATCGTAGGATCCGGGTGCGACCTTGAGGTCAAACTTACCATCGAAATCGGTGGTGGTTCCGGTGCTTGTATTCTTGATTAAAATGGTTACACCATAGAGCGGTTCACCTGTTGCATCTTCAATAACGGTTCCCCGAATTGTTCCCCGGTCCTGCCCGAACGCCGGGTTACTGAGAAACAATAGGAGGATCAGTAATGTTAGTTTGCTGATTTTATTCATTTGGCTGATCATCAACTGATTTTTTGTGCTGTTTTTAGTGTATAGATATTGTATTTGCCAGTTGTGTTAAGAAGAGCCTGCCTCCGGATCCCCGGAGACAGGCCTGAGAACAATGAATATGTGGGTCTATTCAAGACCTAATTGAGAAAGTGCACCCGATTGACTGGCCCAGGTCCAGCCGAATACACTCACATCGGCACCAACTGTAGCACTTCCCAGATCACTTACTTCAGTAACTTCATTGTTGTCAATAAGTGATTGCGGGAAATAGTCGGACAGGCTCAGGTTTGCCTGTTGTTCGTTACCGTCGGCATCAGTATAGGTTGACGGCAGAACAGCTTCGAGGTTGGTAATTGCGAATCCGCTCTGGGCAGCATAATCGGGATAATCGCTGGAGAACGAGCTGGCCGCACTGCCATCGGTGTTAACCGGCAGACCGAAGAAGAGCACATCGGATATGTTAACATCTGTATTGTCGTCAACATCGATCAGCTCGCCGGGCTGTCCCTTGTATACGGTAATGTTTTGCATCAGGTGACCGTCCTGGCTTGTGTCTGAACCCTCCGGTCCGTCAAGCTCGAGGCCGGATCCCGCGGGATTGACCAGTACGGCATTGCTGATTGTTCCGTCCCATGCCTGGTCGGTATCAAGAGCGTCGTCTCCATTATTCCAGACAAGTACATTTGAAACGTTGACCGTACCGCCGAACCATTCAAGTCCGTCATCCTGGTTGGCAACAATCTCTACGTTTTCAATTGTTGTTCCGGTACCAACACCACCCATGGAAAGACCGTTGATTTCGTTACCTTCCCCGATATTGGTTCCTCCATGGCGGATGGAGATATAGGTGATAGAACCAGAGTTATCGGCAGGATCATCTCCACCATAGAGGCCATTCTCATCAGTTGATGGAATACCTTCGATAGAGGCCGGTTCTTCAGATGCCGAGATCGGAGCATTTCCAAGAATCAGCACCCCTCCCCAGAGACCCTGAACATCAGGATCGAGGTTAGGACTTTGGAAGTTTCCGTTGGCAACCATCTCAGGAGTAATTTCGTCGGCAACGGAAGTGAAAATAATCGGAGCATCAGCTGTACCATTGGCATTCAACGTTCCACCTCGTGCAACCAGCAGTGCCGTGGAATTGGCTCCCGTACCGGCTTCACCTTTAACTACAGCTCCGCCTTCAATGGTAAGTGTAGCCCCTGATTCAACGGCAATACGTCCCGCCAGAATGTAGATTTTACCCGTTTCCCAGGTGGTATCGGTGGTAATATTATCCGTAATGGTAAATGTTTTTTGCTCTTCGACAAGCGTGAGAACTGCAGTCGCTTCTTCGCTGTTTCCATTACCATCTGTAACCGTAAGCTCTACGGATCCGGCACCCGCCGTATTCGCCGTGAAATCTACGACAACATCTCCGCTGGTAGCCCCTGTTTCAGGTTCGCTGGAAATGCTGGCATCACCATTGGTTGCGCTCACTTCTGACGATGAGTAACCACCATCTGCAGTAACGCCGAACGACAATTCAACCGATTGGCCTATCTCAACGGTTTGTGATCCCGGAGCAGTTACACTTGGAGGTGCATTATTCTCCGTACCTGTCGGACCGTTGTCATCATCGTCGCAGGAGACGAATAGTGCTAACACTAGAAGAAAGCTAGCTGTATGAGTTAGTAGTGATTTAATCTTCATAATTGGTGTTGGTATGGATTGTTTTTGTTGTTATGGTTCTGAAGAATTCGAACTTATATGACTGGGTTAAGGATTAATTAAAATCAGTGTTACCAAATCATTACTAAGCGGGCTGTTGCTGTTTAACGGAATGGAGAAGACTTGCTGAAACAAACGCGGTTTGACGCAACCTAAAATCGTATTGTCAACGTTCAAAACCTCAAATATGCTTATTGATTGCGTGATCACCTGTTATCGCAAATCTCGGGTTTCGGTCATTCCCTCATTGCCGACTAACAATACCATGCGCACATTGCAACAGTATTAAATGAATTTTAAGGTTGGGTTACGCCTGTTTTAACACAATATTAAGGAGAGGGTCGTAAATATTAACTGAATGTTAAGAAAGGCGGTTGTATTGTACTTGGGGGGGGCGTAGCACGTAGCAAAAGGCGGTGAGGAGGTACATCAGCTCACCGCCCGGTTTACTTCTGTTACTCTTCGTCTTCCGAGGGCTGATCGTCCGGATCGGATAGTATATTGCTTGTATTTTTCGGACCCAGTGTTGCTCCGTTCGGGTTGCCGTTTACTTTTCCGGGAGATTTGTCAGAGTCAAATATACCTTCCGGGTACCGGCCCTGGGGCCGTTCGCCGAGCAGTTCCCGAAGATCATTATGATTCAGCACCTCCTTGTCAAGCAGTGTTTGAGCCATCTTTTCCAGCTTATCCTTTTGTTCGGTAAGCAGATCGCGGGTACGCTTGTAGTTCTCCTTGATAATATTTCGTACCGCATCATCAATTTTTTCGGAAGTCCGCTCGGAATATTTTTTGTTAAATCCGTAGCTGTTGTCCGGATTTTGGGAATCTTTCAGGGATATATACCCGAGCTCGTCACTCATGCCGTATTCCGCCACCATGGCAAAAGCCATGTTGGTGATCCGCTCCAGGTCGTTCTGGGCCCCGGTCGATATTTTCCCGAACGTCAGTTCTTCGGCGACGCGTCCGCCCAAAAGGGCGCAGATTTTATCTTCGAGCTCCTCCCTGGTCATCAGGAACCGGTCTTCGAGGGGAGTCTGCAGGGTGTATCCCAGTGCAGCCAGTCCGCGAGGCACAATACTCACCTTGAGTACCGGGTCGGTATGTTCAAGGTACCAGCCCACGATAGCGTGACCCGCTTCGTGATATGCGACAATACGGCGCTCTTGGGGACTGATGAGCTTATTTTTCTTTTCAAGTCCGGCAATTACCCGTTCAATAGAATCCTGGAAATCCTCCATCTCCACATGCTCCTTGTTCCTGCGGGCCGCCAGCAGGGCCGCCTCATTACAGAGGTTAGCCAGTTCTGCTCCTGCAAATCCCGGAGTCTGCGATGCCAGCAGCTTCAGATCGATATCGTCCGCAAGCTTTAAATTGCGGGTATGAACCTCCAGTACCTGGATACGGCCGTTTAGATCCGGCTTGTCGATCAGTATCTGCCGATCAAACCGTCCGGGCCGCAGCAGGGCGGAATCCAGAACGTCGGGACGGTTAGTAGCAGCCATAATAATGACACCCTTGTCGGAATTGAAACCATCCATTTCACTCAGAAGCTGGTTAAGGGTATTTTCACGTTCGTCGTTGGAGCCCATCATCATGCCGCGTCCCCGGCTCCTTCCGATAGCATCAATTTCGTCAATAAATATGATACAGGGGGCTTTCTCTTTGGCCTGCTTAAAGAGATCGCGAACTCTCGCTGCACCTACCCCCACAAACATCTCAACAAAATCGGAACCACTTAAGCTAAAGAAGGGAACATCCGCTTCACCGGCGGTAGCTTTGGCCAACAGTGTTTTACCCGTACCCGGAGGTCCCACCAGTAGTACTCCCTTCGGCAGGGTTCCCCCCAGTTTTGTGAATTTTTTAGGATTACTAAGGAATTCGACGACCTCTTCTACCTCTGCTTTGGCTTCCTGCAGACCGGCCACATCCTTGAACGAAACTTTGTTATCACTCTGCTTGTCGTAAAGTGAGGCCTTGTTCTTGCCGATGTTCAGAACCTGCTGGCCGGGGTTCATACGCCGGAAAATGAATATCCAGAATGCGATGGCCAGACCGATGGGGATCAGCCAGATTAGGATGCCGCTGAACCAGTCCTCCTCGATGCGTACGTCGTATGCCACGTTATTGGCATCCAGAACAGGACGTATTTCGTCCCCTTCAAGCATGGTGGTATTGAATGTCGGGGCCCCGTTCTGGGGAGTGAGCTGCCACTGCTGGTTTTCACTGGGAGGGGAGGCTATCCCCTCTTCAACCGCCTTGTTGGTATATTTACCGGTAATCTGGGTGCCGTTGGTTATGGTGATCTGATCTACATATCCCTCCTGCACATATTCCAGAAATTCACTGTACTTTATACGATTGCCCGGTTCAGGACTTACAAAATAGAACTGAATTCCAAATAGGATAAGCAGCACGATCAGGTAGATCCAGATGGAAAACCTGGGCGACTTGTTGTTGCCCTTCAACTTATCTTTCAGATCTGTTTGGTTGTTATCTTTTGACTGATTCGACATCTATAGCTGTAAAGTTGGTTAGGTCAGCAAATTATATACAATATACCACTTTTAAAATACTCCTGCGTACAAGGTAGGACTTGCAACAGTTTGTTAGTGAAATATAACGGTTGTTGTCTGGTTATATTTGAATTGCAGAAGCTGATTTCTGACTAAGACTGTTCTTCCTCGAAGCTTATCAACTCACCGTCTTGACGCTGCATCTTGACGCCTTCCTCCCGCCTGGTAATTTTGCCGATCACTACAAAATCATCGAACTCTTCGGCCAGTGTTTCCACATCGTTCTCGGGGAGGGTAAACAGCAATTCAAAATCCTCACCGCCGTAAAGAGCGTACTTGTCCACATCCTCCTTCATCTCGTCGGCTACCTGGCGTGTTTCAATCGCAATGGGCAGGGCTGTCTGATAAATGTATGCCCCCACGTTTGATGCCTCGGTAACCTGGTGCAGGTCGCTGACAAGTCCTTGCGTCAGGTCTATTAACGCACCGGGATGCAGTTGCAGTTCCCCGATCTTCTCAATAAAATCTTTTCGGGCTCCCGGTACCAGCTGCCGTTTTACGACATATTCGTAATCGCCGAGATCCGGCTGAAACTGCTCCTGGCCGTGCTCCTCCCAGTATTTCTTTTCACGCATCAGGATACGC
>JAWVZC010000073.1:0-13974 GCA_033722415.1 Balneolaceae bacterium
TCATACGAACCTTTATATAAATCGCAGGCTCATGAAGCGACTCTACGTGGACATGGACGGTACACTGGTTGATTTTGAAGCGGGGATTCCCGGAGTCCCGGATGAAAAAGCCAGGCAGTTCGGGTATGAATATGATGATATTCCCGGGTTTTTCAATGACCTGCCGCCCGTGGAAGGTGCTATCGAGGCGTACCATAAGCTGGCAAAGCGGTATGACACCTATATTCTATCCACGGCACCCTGGAACAACGACACGGCCTGGGCGGCAAAAAACCGCTGGGTGCGGAACCATCTGCCGGAAGTGGCCAAAAAGCGCCTGATCCTGACGCACCATAAACACCTGGTAGCCGGTGATATCCTGATCGACGATAGAAATGCACACGGGGTAGACCGGTTTGCGGGTGAGCATATCCAGTTCGGGTCAGCGGAGTTCCCCGACTGGCAGGCGGTACTGAAATACCTGCTTTAGCCCGGATTTCTCAACAAGAAATTTGTCTTTCTGCAAGGCGTAGGTCAAATGACCGAGCAGACGCAGGTTGGTACGTTGAGCAGGCGATTGTCCTGCAACGCAGCTGAAGGATAAATTTCGCAGCCTTTTACAGCCTGTATTGATAATTTTGCAGCAAAAATGGTATAAGTTATTGTCATACAGAAAGTTGCAGGAATATATCAAAAAAATTGTGAGAAATCCGGGTTAGGTAGTTCCGGTTTCCCCTGTATAACATCACCTGATACTTCATTAGGAATATGAGTGTGAAGGGCAGACGATATCCTCCGGCCCACACCGGATTGAACTGCGATATCAGGAAGATGTAACGATCATATCCCGATATTTTTGCAGGAAGTTTAACACACTACAATGGCCGGTCGAAATCCTCCAATGACACAGGGGGCAGGTACGGGCTTACGTATTTTCTCCTCCACCAGTTGCCTGATTGTTTTCGTTCCCCCCGGGTTGTGTAGCTGTATTCAAATAACCGCGCCCTGATATAGCTGGGTGGAGCATCCGTGAACGGAACTTCCCGCAGCAGGCTTTGCGCTGCTTCATCGCCTTCCAGCAGTTTCCGAACCAGTCGCTTCAGCCAGTAGTTGCTGCGCGGAGAAGACATCGCCGCAAACCACATCTGCCAGTCGAGCCGCAGGTGGTAGGGTGATACCTGGGGGGATCTCCGGGATGGATCGCCGGGCTTGCCTTTGAATCTGTATGCCCGCCAATCACTGTCGGGACCGGGATCGGGGTCGTCAGTCCCCTCGATGATAATTTCGTACCGAGTTTTCGTAACCGAACCGAACGCCCCGTAGGTATTGACCAGGTGAAGCGGGTTGAAACTAAAGTTCATCTTCTGGCCGGGCGAGAGCATGTTTTTGACGGGCTGAATACTCATACCCGCCACGGCGATGCCCAGTAACACGATGATGACCGTAAAATAAAAGGGCACAGGGGCGGCTTCGGAAGGGGCCAGGCCCGTGATATCCTGTATCACCCCGTCACTGAAGCCGCTGAACCCCAGCGAAAGCGTAAGCCAGTTCAGCCAGGAGTAATTGCCGCTGATGATCAGGTACGCCTGCGAGAGGATGATCAGTGCGGCGGCAATCGAGGCCACCGGCTGTGGAAAGAAGAGGCCCCACACCACAACCAGCTGAACGAAGTGATTGAACGCCGTCTCTACCTTGTGCAGCGGCTCCGGCAAAAGGTGAAAATAGCGGCTGAGCGGATTCGGCAGCGGTTGTGTTTCATGATGGTAGTTGAGGCAGGTCAGGTCGCGCCAGCACCGGTCGCCGCGCATCTTTATGAGACCGGCTCCGAATTCCACGCGTAACAGCATCCAGCGGATCAGCCAGATAACCAGTACGGGGGCCGCCATCTGAGCGGGCCCGAGGAACATGGCAAAGAATCCAACCTCCAGCAGCATCGACTCCCAGCCGAAGCCGTAGAAAACCTGGCCGACATTTACGATCGATAAGTATAGAATCCACAACAGGAACCACACCAGTATTGAGCTCCACAGCGGTCCGCTTTCGGATATGCCCGTAAGAGCCAAAACAGCCAGCAGCATTCCGGACCCGGCAACCACCCGCAGCAGGGTGTCGGAATATCTCCAGTGGAAAATGCTTGGTGCTTTGCTGAACGGAACCCGCTCCAGGAACGGTTTGACCGGAAGCAGGCCGTTGCTGCCGCTAAGTGCCGGAAACTGGTTAAAGGCGTTGAGAAAGGCCAGCAGGTAGATGAAGCCAGTGAACGCTGCAGCAGGAACCGGCTGAACCAGTAGCTGCCATCGTACCATTGATTCAGCAATTCCATCGAATGAGGATCTCCGTTTGTTCCCGGTTTCGTACACCTGACAAAACAAAAGTCTCCTGGAAAATGATTCAGCCTGCACGGCATGCAGCAAGCAAACTACAGGAATACGGTCAAGTGACCGAAGGTTGGAAACAGGTTGCACCCGCAGAGTACGGGGCCCGTTATCTTAAAAAATATTTGGGGTAAAATGCCGTAGCCTTATGGCAAGGTGTAACGTTTATCAGTTACTATGTTATAAAACTTCTCGGGGAGAAAACCGGTTCATTAAATTGGTATACTCCCGGATCCCGGATCCGGATGCAGGGGTGGGGTAACGATCGAAAGATCGCTAATCCAGCTGAAGTTTTGGAGAGATGAAGTTAAACCAGGAACTGTCCTCCTCATACTCTTCGATCACTTCGGCGGTGTCATCATTTTGAAAAGAGGTCATCAGCTGCTCCACTTTGGCCTGGAGGGTCTTGAGACTGTTGTTGATCAGATCGCGGTTGAAACCGTAATCCTGCAGCCGCAGTGTGAACTCCATCGAAATAACCCTGCTGAGAATACGACCCATATCCACCATCTTGTGCTGCACCATCGATGAATCAACATTGAAGTTGAACAGCCCGTTGAACCGGTCGGCCACGTTGGAAGTGAGTTCGTAGTTATTCAGGAAATCGAACATGTTGGTTAGCTTGAGCCTGTGCATCTTTTTCAGTGCCGATTCGGCAATCTGCTGGTACAGGATATCATTGGATCCCTCGAATATCTGAAAGGGGCGGCTGTCGACCAGCGATCGGCCGGCGATATGGTCCAGCCGGTATCCCTTGGCGCCCATCAACTGCAGCAGCGACTGGGAAGCCTCCTGCATCAGGTCGGTGGTCACCGTCTTGATGGTGTTTGCCTGTACATCCATGGTGGAGGTATCTTTTTCGAGCGGTACCTTGGTGCTCGTGTATGTGCACATGGCCGAACAGACCGTATAAGCCATCTGGAGGCGGGTGATACGACGCTTGACCTGGTCATATTCAAAAAGATTTTTACCGCCCACCAGTCGAGACTTGCAGTGCGCGTGTGCTTCATCCAGCAGGCGTTTCAGGAATCCCATTCCCATGCCCGGGAACTGCAGCCGGCTGCGGTGCAGTACATCCAGCATCATCTTGATACCGGTGGACCGGGGTTTCAGTTTATACTCCTCGGGCACCGAAATATCGATCTTGTTCCGGCCGTAGGGGAGCATGTAGAGACCCAGATTGTTATAATACTCCTCCACTTCGATACCGCCGTTGCGGGTATCATGAATGAAAAAGCTGATATCGCGGCCCAGCCCGCTGCCGTTCTGCTTATTCAGTCGTGCTGTGATCAGCCAGTAGTCAGCCTGACCGGTAAGCCCGGCCCAGTGTTTGGTACCGGTTACGTTATAATTGCCGCTCTTCTGGTCCTTGATGTAGCTGGTCTCCATTCGCAGGGCGTCCGAACCGTAATCGGGTTCGGTGATCATAAGGCCGCCCATGTTGTTCTCTTCCAGGAATCGGCGAAAGATCTCATCTTTTATCGACTCATCCCCGTAGTTGGCCAGCGGCTGCAGAAACAGGGCCCCGTTGATCCCCATCATAAGGGAGAGAGCCAGCGATTCGTAGGAGCTGGCTTCAAGCATAGCCAGGGCTTCGTGCGTTTTGCACCCCCTGCCGCCGTATTCCGAGGGAATGAATGTGGAAAGCGGCTGGCAGTTCAGCACGTTTTCCAGCATGTCGGAAGGAATCCCTCGTTCAAGACTTAACTCATTGATATTGTCGTGCTTCCTGAAAACTGTTTCCAGGCGTTCCTGGTACTTGGTGATAAATGTTGAAAAATCCATGCTTCCTGATTCAATATTGGGATATGGCGAAATCGCTGTAGAGCATCTTGTTTTTATCAGAACCTGTGTATGCCAACCGGAAAGATAATGAATGCGGTATCTAAGTGAAAGCTGGCAACCGTAATTAGCCAACTTTTACAAGAGATTACCATCGATATCAACCAATACGCGGGATACTCCCTTTTTGGCAGAAGCAGATGGTTTCTGGGCCGATCTGATACCCTCCGGGATCCCTGTTATCGGGCTCAGGAACCTGCCAGCTGCGAAACATAACCGAAAATTGTGACACGATTCAGCAGATCTCCCCTGTTTCCGGGTCGATGTAGCAACTGTCGCTTGTTACCATGCGCTGTTCACGCAGTTCCCGCTCAAGCTCCTGCAGGTACTGCTCAATTTCCTGCTTTCCACTGAAAATACGGTCATTTTCTCGGCAATAGGGCAGCTTTTCGTCGGCTGACGGATCGTGACGATGCACGTTGTGGGCAACAACCATCTCCTCCAGCTTCTCCTTTATCTGGTCCGAATAGGGATCGTCGGTGTCGGGTCGGTGAAATGCTATCATGACAGGAGCGTATTATAAATTAATTTCCCTCTTTTTCAATGGGCAGGCCCGCTGCCGTCCATGCGTGAAATCCCCCTTTCAGGAATTTCACGTTATGATAGCCCATTTTCATCAGGTTGTCGGCGGCAAGGGCAGAACGGTGCCCATCACTGCAGTAGAGCACGATTTCGGACTCAGTATCCGGAACCGTTTCCTCAATATCGCGCTCGATAATTCCCTTGCTCATAAATTCGGCATCCACAATGCGTGCCTTGTTCCACTCCTCCGGTTCGCGCACGTCGATCACTGCCAGGTCATCCTCTCGTTCCATCTTCTCATGCAGCTGTGTGGGCGTGATCTCTTCCACCCGTGACTGGGCGTCATTTACAATCGTCGCAAAGCGTTCGGAAATATGGCTGGCCATAATACCTGTTTCTGATGATCAGTTCCGGCCGGGCGGTACTCCAGTTATCCTGTCAGTTTGTAAAGGTATTCTTCTCAATCAGCTGCTCAGCACTCTTCAGCGCGGCATCGGTAATCTCTTCACCGCTCATAAGCCCGGCGATTTCCCGGATATGTTCTGCATTGGATAATGGTTTTATCCGGCTTACCGTTCGACCCTTTTTCTCGACTTTCTCGACCTTGTAGTGACTGTGGGCCTGGCTGGCAATCTGCGGCTGGTGGGTAATGGCAATAATCTGGCACTGTGAAGAGAGCCTGCGCATGCTGCGGCCCACTTTTTCTGAAATCTGCCCGCTGATGCCGTTGTCGATCTCATCAAAAATCATTACGGGAAGGCTTTGCTCCTTGGCGAGGATCGATTTTAGCGCCAGCATCACGCGACTGATCTCCCCGCCGGAGGCGATCTTGGCCAGCGGCTTGGGATCCTCTCCCTTGTTCGTCGAGATATACAGGCGGATGTCATCGCACCCGTGCTCGGTGCATTCCACCGGCTGTCCCTCAATCTCGATCCACCCCCCGTTATTTGTCAGCCAGTCGACTCGCACGCGAAAATCGCTGTCGGGAATGCCCATGCCGGCCAGTTCGTTGGCTATATCCTCGCTCAATTTCTTGCCGACGGCAATCCGCTTTTCATGCAGGGTCCGGGCACGCTCGGCCAGTATGTCGGCCTGGTTCTCGATTTTTTGCTGCAGTTTTTCGATCTCCAGGTCGAAATTTTCAGCCAGGCTCAACTCCCTGCGGATCTGGTGATGGTACTCGATCAACTCGGGAATGGTGCGGTTGTATTTCTGCCGCAGCCGGTTCAGTTCCGAAAGCCTGCTTCTGAGTTCTTCGAGCCGCTGCGGGTTGAATTCGATATTGGCCCGGTAGCGTTCGGTAAAGCTGATCATCTCCTGGATGCTGATGCGGGCTGAAGTGACCTCTTCCAGATAGGTTTCAAAATCCTCTTCGATGCGGGCCATATCCTCCAGGTGCAGTTTAATCCGGTTCAGCAGTTCCATCACGCTGAACTCGTCTCCGCTGCCAAGCTCAATGACTGCAGCCGCTTTTTGATCCAGGTCTTCGGCGTTGTCCAGCAGTCGCATTTCAGCCTCCAGCTGCTCCTCTTCCTCCGGATCCAGATCGGCCTCCGAAAGTTCCTGGTCTTGGAATCGGTACAGTTCCATCTTCTCCTGCAATTCCGCTTCCCGCTGTTTCAGCCTGCGCAACTCCTTCTTCAGGGAACCCATGGTTCGGTAAGCCTCGCGATACTGTTCCAGCAGGGGGGGCACCTCGTCGAACCCGTCGATGACGCCGCGGTGATTCTCCTCTTTCAGCAGCATCTGATGGTCGTGCTGCCCGTGCAGGTCCACAAGGTAGTTGCCGACCTCCCTGAGCACCCCTATGGTCACCGGGGTATCGTTGATAAATGCTCTGCTCCCGGAATCACGAATTTCACGCCTGAGGATCAGCTCCTCGGAATAATCAACGGCATTTTCATTCAGCAGCTGCCGGATCGGCGGCATCTCCCCGATCTGAATAATTCCTTCGGTAATCGCCTTGTCGGCTCCTTGGCGCAGCAGTTCGGTATCGGCGCGTTCACCGAGTATCATGTTCAGGGCTCCGACCACAATCGATTTCCCCGCACCGGTCTGGCCGGTTAAAATATTGAGTCCCTCGGTAAAGGAAACCTCCAGCTCATCGATGAGTGCAAAGTCTTTGACATACAGCGATTTGATCATGGCATTGAGTTCAACTCAAGTTATCGGCTGACAGTGCAAAAAGGTACAAAGTGGAACGATAAAAATCTCACCAGCAGGAACATAAATGTGGAACTGAAGCGTTTAGCTGGTGACGGGAACTAAAAGAACCGCAAAAAATAAAAAAGGCTTCGGACCGGGAAAAGCCAGAAGCCTTTAAATAATTTCCGTCAAGAAATTATGGGAATTATAAGGAATAATCGCTCGGTGAGCTCCCTCTTAATGAACAGTCACCTTATTGTTACTTTTCAGGGTAATTCCTTACAAAATAATTTGAATTATTTTTCAATTTATTATATTTGCGCGTTTAACCCTTATATCTTCATGCATCCCATGGAGTTAGCATGTTTTAAAATTTTCATTAATCTGGTTGAAGATCACATTTTTCGGGTAAAACAACATAGAGAATGCAGAATGAAGTGACCTTTTCTGAGCACAGTCTGACCGTTCCGGAGGACTATTCCACTGAAAACCGGCTGGATAAATATATCGCTTCAGAGATATCGGACACCTCACGCACCAAAATTCAGGAGGCCATAGATGAGGGATTTATTACCGTAAACGGCAGGCAGGAGAAATCCTCGTATACTCCCCGCCCCGGCGATCTGATTTCGGTCAAGCTGCCGGAACCCCGGCAGCCGGAAGTCATTCCGCAAAAGTTGCCGCTCGATATTATGTATGAGGATGACCACCTGCTGATCGTCAACAAGCGGGCCGGAACAGTGGTCCATCCCGCCACCGGTCACTGGACCGGCACGCTGGTCAACGGCTTGCTCTGGCATGTCGACAGCCTCTCCGGAGAAGATAGCGATACCATCCGCCCGGGCATCGTACATCGCCTGGACAAGGATACAAGCGGATTATTGGTTGTTGCCAAAGATAACAAAACCCATGAGACCCTGAGCGAGTATTTTAAACAAAAGACGATCGACCGGACCTACTGGGCCATTATCTGGGGTGTGCCCGACCAGGAATCGGGAACAATCACCGGGAATATCGGACGGGATCCGAACCACCGTAAACGGATGGCCGTGCTGCCTGATGGCCGGGGCAAACCCGCTGTAACCCATTACAATGTACTGGAGCGGTTCGATCACCTTTCCCTGGTGGAGGTGGCACTTGAAACCGGGCGCACCCACCAGATCAGGGTGCATTTTGCCCATAACAATCACTGGGTATTTGGCGACTACCAGTACGGGGGCGATTCGGTTCGTTACGGGGCCAACACCGGTTCACGGAGGCAGATGTTCCAGAACCTGTTTGCCAACCTGAAACGGCAGTGCCTGCACGCCAAGACGCTGGGGTTTGAACACCCGGTGACCGGCGATCACGTAACGTTTGATTCAGAACTGCCCGGAGATTTTCAGCAAGTGCTGGCCACGCTACGCGTCAACTGCAAGCCGAAACCGCTCAATTAGCCGGCATTTTTTTAGTTATTGATTCTTAGTTATTTGTCGATCTTCAACTTTTAACCTGTAACCGGTCATAACTTGCATTCTCCTCTGGCGTATCCGGGCCGGAGGGATACGACCGGATATTCCGGGCACCCCAGGTACGGGTCATCCCGTCCGGGGATCCCGGTAACACCTCCTGGTGAGGTTAAGTTAATTTGTGTAACCAAGAGCCTTTTTTGCCATAATCGAACGGTGGAAGTGCATGGATTTTGGACACATTAGCGTTATTCCTTGCATTCATTTGCCCCATAAATGCCTCTTGTTTTTTGGCAACCAATGGGCGAAAGGATATACTGAATAAAGGGGAGCGCCTGGTATGTTGATAAGGGGCATGACTTGATAAAAAAAAGAGAGGACAGACGACCTACATCACGCCGCTACGACCTCCTACCGCTGCTACCTTCCGGTCCTGACGGAGTTCAGAGGGAGCTGGCTGCGTAGGGCCTGCCCTCGAAGTAATAAATATACGGGTAACAGGGTGTAGATTGCAATCTTGATTGCGAATTTATTCCCCACCCTGCTTTTGAGGCAAATGCCATGAGTGGCTGCCGGGAGTTCTTACTTCGTCTCCATTACATAGACCCCGTTCCATGACTCCTCCGGGGGATTTTCCACCATCTTGCGGCAACGATCCAGGTAAACGAGCGACGGATTTGTCTTGATGTAGGGGTTCTCATCCGGCTGGTGCGGTTCCAGCTCGGCCGACTGTTCGAACAGGGCGATGGCCCGCTCCCAATCCTGTTCGAGATAGGCCTGTGTTCCGCGTTCAAACAGCTCTACACAGTCGAAGGTTGACTGGGGCAGATGATCCCGCAGGCCCGTAATCTCATAGACGTTCACCGGCTGCGTACGGCCCACCACCACGATGCGGTCCAGATAGCGGAAATGGCACCGGTCGCCATATTTCTCGGCCTCCTGTTTCGTCTCTTCGGTGACCATGGTATAGACACCGTACGATTTGGCCCCGCTCTCGCACCGGGCCGCCAGGTTGACGTTGTCCCCCATCATGGTGTAGTTGAACCGACGTGTGGAACCCATGTTTCCGGTTAGTATGGTGCCGGTGTTGATCCCGATACGGTTGCGCATGTGGTGTACGATTTCCGGCCATTTGTCACCTTCGTTCCGCCACTTTTCCCGAAGGTCGGTCAATTTCCGCTGCATCAGCTGCGAGGCCACGCATGCGCGGTAAGCGTGATCCTCTTCCGGCACCGGGGCCCCGAAAAAGGCCACAATGGCATCCCCGATATATTTGTCGAGGGTTCCGCCCTCCTCGGTAAGAATGTCGGTCATGGCCGAAAGATACTCGTTGATCAGCTCCACCAGCTCTTTCGGTTCCAGCTGTTCGGAAAAGGCCGAAAACGACTGAATGTCGCTGAAAAAGGCCGTGATGTAGACTTCATCCCCGCCAAGCTGGGGGTCCTGTCCCGATTCGATCATCTGCTCCACAAGCGTGGGAGATACATAGGATGAAAACATGCTGCGGATGCGCTGTTTCTCCCGCTGTTCCTTCAGGTAGTCGTAGCTGCTGGTGGTAACATACCCGGTAATGGTAGCCAGTACCGGTCCCGTATATTCGATGACAAAACTGAACTGAAGAAACTCGAAGAGGGTCAGTCCGGTGATAAACAACACCTGGAATATGAAATAGATAAAACCCCAGAGGGCACCGAACCAGCGGGTGGCCAGCACAATGGTGACCGCAAATATCAACAGCAATAACAGGTTCACCACCGGACCGGCGTGGCGGATATACTGCCCGCTCAGGATGGTCTGCAGCGCGTTGGCGTGAGTCTCGTACCCGGGGCGATTTCCCTGTTCGGCAAACGGGGTGGCGTGGAAATCATGCAGCTCCTCCATGGTGGCCCCGACAAGCACAATTTTATCCTTGAACACCTCATTTTTGAGCAGGCCGAAGTCGGGGTCGGAAAAGGTGTTGAACTGGAATTCGGGATCCTCGGAGTTGAGAATAACCGTGGAATCGTCGATCACGGTTTCGAACGAGTACTCGGGGAAACTGCCCGGGGCCCCGAAATAGTTGATCGTCATGGTGTTGGGGCTGTACTTCGGGATCCGGTACGAACCGAACGAGAAAGTGTCTTCATCCTGCGAAACCGCGACACTGTCCCAGCCGTGGTATTGCCGGAGCACCTCGAGGGCAAACGAGTAGTGCCGCTCGCCCCGGTATTTGCGGGAGAGCAGGTAACGCCGAATGGCGTCGTCCCGGTCGCGAAACACGGTCACCAGGCCGTAGGGATTGTCACTGGCCTGTTTCAGAACCGGGTTGGGCTCCAGCAGGGAATGGGAGGTGGACCCGCTTCCGCCGCCGCGGTTTTCGATGATCACCTTGTAGTCGCCGGCCAGTACCACGTTGTCGTGCTCATGCAGCTGACGGGCAAACAGCGAGTCGTTGCGGGGGTCGGAGGATACCTTGTCGAAAATCACATCGATCCCGATCGCCCTTGCCCCCGCTTTATTCAGGTTGTCGATCAGTTTTCCGTAGAGCCGGGTGGGCCAGGGATACTTGTAGGGGATCTCCTCGTCGGCCTGCTGGCTGATGGCGACCAGCACAATCGAGGAGTCCTGCACCTGCAGCGGTCCCCGGATCTGGAACATCTGGTCGGTAATCTTTAGCTCCAGCACCCGGAAGGGATTACTGTAGGAGACCAGGATTGCGATCAGGCAGGAAAACAGCACGATGGCGGGCAGTATCCACCATCTTTTGTGATCGCTGTTTCCTGTCTCTGCCATAGCGTGTTTCTAAAATCTGAATATGTACCGGGCCTGCAGCCGGTGATCATTCGGCGGGTTGATGCTCGACAACTGGTTCGCAATGTTCGTATAGTTGAAGTTCAGCATGAAGGCGTGATTCGCATTCAGGTTGTATTGCGCCCCGGTGCGGATCACCACCAGGTGGTTCTTCGTCCTCTCAGTGACGGGGTTGCCCGAGCCGTCCGTTTGCGGCTGGTAATTGTCATCCCGGGCGTCGGCAGTACCGTTGTCACTGATCGCCAGGGTGGTAGAGCTAATCTCGTTCCGGGTAAAAGCCAGGTTGGTGTCGATATTCAGCTTCTCATCCATCAGGAACAGCGATCCGCCGATATTGAACCCGAAAATGTCGACATCCGAAAGGCCGCCGAGGGTCTCCGTGGTGTTGAAATTAACGCCCACCTTGGTATTGAGTGGCAGCGTTTCAAAGCGACTCTGTATGTTGAAGTTGAACGTGGAGCTGCGGGTATCACCGTACCGAAAAAGATCGTCTTTCGTATCGGTGTAGGAGAAGTTCAGGCTGGCATCGTGCGACATATCGAACAGGTTGAACTGCTGGGATACCGAAGAGGTGATTTGTGCCGTGTTTGAAAGGCGCGGGTTGGCCGTGATGCTGGTATCTCCCTGAGCAATCAGGAAGTTGCGTACGGCGATATCCTGCGGGGTACCGGCATCCAGGAACGGATTGTTCAGCGGAACCGAATTGTCGCGGTTGCGGTATCTAAAGCCCACGCTTACCCGCGGAAGGTACTGGTCGATGGGAAACCAGCTCAGGTTGGTGCGGCCGGTTTGCGTGATCGTGGTGGCATCTTTGGTGCCGGAAACGTTATCGTTCAGGTTCTCGTAGCCCACGGTGACATAGAGCCGGTTCTGGAAAAGCTGAAACCGGTCGGTAAGCGTAATCCCCGCCAGGTCTCTGCGGATGGTGGAGTTGGCCAGCGACACGTAATTGGGCCCGATCCAGCGGTACTGTGCCCTGAAACTGTTATTCCCCAGGTTCAGGTTCATCTGCGACTCGTTTGCCAGTATGGAGGTCGGGAAAAAGGCCGATTCCACCGTGGTAGCCCCGTTCTCCACCTGGAAGCGGAGTGGCAGCGTATTCATATTTTCATTGATAATGATCAGCCACGACCAGCGGTCCAGCTCATTGATGGTTTCTTCGCTCAGATCGATATCGAATTCCTCGGTGTTGGACAAGATGCCGGAGCTGATATCTTCGTTAAGCAGGCTAACCGAGGTTTCGCTGCGAAACCGCAGGGTATTGTCAAACAGGTTGAACATCAGATCGCTGCCACCGACAACATTGTCTTTGGGCTGGGGATTTCCGCTGACGCTCGGCAGGTCGGGATTGGCCTGCAGGTCGTTCCTGAACTGCAGTTCAAGGTTCTGTACCAGTTGCGGGCGGTGGGTCATGAGATCGCCGAAATCGCGGATGGTAGCCAGCGAAGTGGTATCGTCACGCACCTGCAGGATGTTGAGCCCCCACTGGAAGGTGCGCCCCCGCCCGACGCTCAGGCGCCCGCCGGTAATATTCCGTTTGAATGTGCCGCGCCCCCCGTTTTGGAACCCGAGTGCATAGGTGGTATCGACCGGGGTGCCGTCCGACTGCCGGGTGACGCTCGGTTGCACGGGATTGTACAAATTCGTGATTTTTCGATTCATCTTGCCGTAGAGGAACTGGGCGTTGACCGCCCCGTCAAATGCGTGCAGTTCGGTGTTGATGCCCTGTACCCTGCGTCCCGATATGGTGAGCCTGCTCATGCTGGGATAGATATGCCCGCCCTGCAGCTCCAGCCAGTCGCCCACGTAGAGCTCGGCTCCGTACCGGTTCTGCGGCTGCAGCCGGTCTGACTCCTGCGAGGTCAGCAGGCCGTGGGCCGAATACCGGATATCCCCCTTGCGGCCCGACATCTCCAGGTTACCCTTCAGCACGTCGTTGTCAATACCGCCGACCTGCTGGTTCTGGGCCGTCAGTTCAAACTCTCCCTCGGGCACAAACGATTGAACTTCGTCCTGCCGTGCGGCCTGCTCGCGGGTGGCATAGGTTTGATTCGGATCGAGCACGCTAAATTCCCATTCGGTTACCGTGGCGGTGTCCGAGGAGGTCACCAGCTGAAGGTGCGCCTTGTGGGGACCCGGGGCGATATTCTCTGGGCTGTAGGAGAAGAAGTAGTCGGAGGTGGCCGCCGATTCCGTGATATCCTGCTCGTCCAGCAGCATCCGGAACGAGGAGGTAGTGGTGTCGATGGCGCCCTCTTCATAAAAGAGCGTGATGGCGAGCAGCACGTCGTCAGCCCGCAGGGTGGAGCCGGGATCGGGTGACAAGATCGTATAGTCGATCCCGGTTTGATTGCGTGCCGTTCTGTTCACGGGGTCTACAATATCCACCCGTACCGGGTTTGATGAGGGCTGTTGCGCGGGATAGGTGATCCGCCGCCCGTCGTTCATCTCCACCTGCAGGTAATATTCCAGGGAGTTCGCATAGCTGTTCTGAACGTTGAGTTCGGCCCGGAATGTCGTCTGGTCCATTCGGGCCCTGAGTTGTGAGTAGGCCATATCTCCGTCAAACCGGTAAAAAACCGACGCGTCCTGCACCTGGTTGATATCGATCGCGGGGATGTCAAAACTGAGTGGTACCGGCTGATCCCGTTCGATGACGGTTGGGGACTGGTGCTGAACCCGGATGGCGTCCTGCTTGTTGATAGCCGCCACCGTCGGTTCCGCCATCATTACGGCGAGAATAAGTACCGGTAGTAAGACGTGAATGCGATGTTGTATCCCGAATAAGTTAGCCATTATAATGCTGCACATTGCAGTAAGTTTCCGTAAGTAACTGAAACCTATCCTGGTTAACCTGCATTTCTCACCAAGAA
>JAWVZC010000074.1:0-13970 GCA_033722415.1 Balneolaceae bacterium
CCGTCGCCAGTACAACGCACTTCGATCATCCGGCAATGCCAATGATCTGCGTGGCAAGATTCTGCGAATCAAAGTCAACGAAGATGGCAGCTATGATATTCCGGACGGGAACCTTTACCCCGAGGGACGCGTGGGAACCCGCCCCGAAATCTACGTGCAGGGGAATCGCAACCCCTACCGAATTTCGATAGACCGGAAGACGGGATATCTCTACTGGGGCGAAGTGGGTCCCGATGCCAACAGCGACAGTATGGCCACAAGGGGGCCGCGCGGGTACGACGAGGTGAATCAGGCACGGGAAGCCGGAAATTTCGGATGGCCGATGTTTGTAGGTGACAACTACCCGTACCGCCGATTCGATTACGCAACCGGGGAACCGGGCGAAGCCTTTAATCCCGAAACCCCGGTCAACGATTCCCGGTTGAATACCGGCATAAGGGAGCTGCCGCCGGCCAAACCTGCGTTTATCTGGTATCCTTATGCCCAGTCACCCGAATTCCCCGAAGTTGGGTCCGGCGGCCGGAACGCAATGGCCGGTCCCGTCTACTATACGGACATGTACCCGGAGTCGACACGGCTGCCCGACTATTTTGACGAGAAACTGATTATTTACGACTGGGTTCGTGGGTGGATCAAGCTGGTTACCATGTGGCCGAACGGGGACTACTCGAAGATGGAATCGTTTATGCCCGAGACCGATTTTAATGCCCTTATCGACATGGAGGTCGGGCCGGAAGGCCGGCTCTATCTGCTCGAATACGGCAGCGGCTGGTTCACCCAGAATGATGACTCCGGGCTTTCGATCATCGAATTTAATCCCGGCAACAGGAAACCGGTTGTGCAGGAACTGCTCGTAGACCGAACTTCGGGTACGCTTCCGCTCACGGTGCAGGCAAGCGTTGAGGCCACTGATCCCGAAGATGATGACCTTTCTTATCGCTGGACCTTCGGCGACGGTACGTCCGAGGAAACCACCAACCCACAGGTGGAACACACGTTCCGGGAGGTGGGGGATTACGATATTACGGTAGAGGTGACCGATGGCGAACTCTCGACCGCAAGCACACCTGTTTCGGTATACGCGGGGAATGCCGCGCCTGAGGTTTCCATCAACATTGAGGGGAACAGCTCGTTTTACTTCCCGGGTGTCCCCGTAAAATACGAAGTGGAGATTAGCGACAAGGATTCCGATGTCTCTGATATGACATCCCTGGTCGTATCGGCCGATTATGTAGAGGGAAGTGACATGGCCGAGGCCTCGCAGGGCCACCAGGTGATGACCGAGGCCACACGGGGCAAAAATCTTATTGAAACGCTCGACTGCCAGGCGTGCCACAAGCTCGATTCCGAGTCTATTGGCCCGTCCTATATGGCCATAGCAAAACAATACCAGGATTCTTCGGATGCCGCGCTCTACCTGATGAACAAAATCATCCAGGGGGGAGCCGGAGTCTGGGGAGAAACGGCCATGCCCGCACACCTCGATATCAGCGATGCGGATGCCCGCCGTATCGTAACCTGGATTCAGTCGCTGGCCGGCGGCGGGCGTGTGCAGGAGTCGATGCCGGCCGAGGGGGTCATTGAGGATCCCACGTTGGGTAAACAGGTTACCCAAAGCGGTGTTTTGATCCTCTCTGCCAGTTATACCGACCAGGGCGGACCCAACATCAAACCGCTGACGGGAAATACCACGCATTACCTGAGAAACAGTACCATGAGCTTTACCAACGCCCAGAACCTGGAGGGATATACCACAATGACCTACCAGGGCAATTTCCTGCTGATGGTGCCACAGGAACCCGGCTCGTTTAGTCTAAACCGGATCGATATGAACGGTATCGGGTCGGCAAGGCTCATGACCGCATTCATGCAGCCGCTTGAGTCCGGCTACAACTTTGAGCTCAGACTCGACAGCCCGGATGGCAAACTGGTGGGGGAAGGTGCATTTGAACCAAATTCGAATCCCTCGGGTGAAGCCCCCTTCTTCCAGCCGGTAACCATCGATATTGACCCGGTAACAGACGGTCAACTTCATGATCTCTATATCGTGAGTGAACCCGCCGGTGCCGAAAAGTCGGGAACCCTGGTACTGAACAGCATTACATTCATGCTTGCCAATTAGCCGGGATTTCTCACATAGCGATTAACACAAGTTTTTGTTAGAAATACGGGTTAGCGGCAGGGTTTCGGTAACCGAATTTACCCCTTGTTTTTTCGCCGCCGGGTGGTGTGATTTCCGCCCGGCGGTTTTTTTATCCCCTGCCTGATTCTGACGAGCTCTGAAAATTTTAAAATGGCGTGGAACAGCCGAACTGAAGTAAAAAATCACGATAAGGAGTGTTTGCTCTGTCAGCCCGGAACTCCTAGTACCAGGGGGAGATGCAGACTCATGAACCGCTGTTCAGGAGCATCCGCAAAGACCCTTTAACCTGCCGGGTAGGGAGATTATGCGAATCTCCGGGAACCCTGCTCATCTCTTTACCTTACCCTCTTCGAAAAGGTCAGTGCGGTCGTTCATTCGCTTTGTGGAAAAAAATACGGTATGCCCGGAATAATAGAAGTAGATATCGGCTGCGGGCTACTCTAATGGTTATGAAGTTGATACCGGAAAAATCCGGAAACCACGGAATCTCCAGCCAGAGAAAAAAGAATTTTTTAGCAGGCCGACATGGCAAATAGTTTCTTACAAAAACTGGATACCAGGCTCGACTCCATTGATGAATTTGAACGGGAGCCGGTACCGGAACATAAATTGAAAGGGTGGAAGGGATTCCTGGGTATGTACGCCGGAGAGCACACGGCCGGGACCGAATTTGTCATCGGTCCCCTCTTTGTGGCGCATGGCGTGACTGCGGGTGATCTCATTTGGGGACTTATCGCGGGCAATGTCCTGGCCGTATTGAGCTGGGCGTTCCTGTGTGCCCCGGTGGCAGTAAAGACAAAACTGACCCTGTATTGGCAGCTGCGAAAGATCTGCGGCAGTAAACTGGCATCAATTTATAATGTGGTGAATGCCCTGATGTTCTGTTTCCTGGCGGGATCGATGATTGCTGTGTCAGCAACGGCGGTGGGCCTGCCGTTCGGAATAGCGATGCCGGCACTGGGCGACTGGATGCCCACCAGTATCGGGTGGGTGGTTACGGTGTTTGTTGTCGGCCTGGTGATAACGCTGGTCGCAATCCTCGGATACGATTATGTGGCGCGGTTTGCCAATCTGGCGTTTCCCTGGATGATCCTGGTGTTTGTGGCGGCGGCGGTCGCTGTGTTGCCGCAACTCGGGGTTCACTCAATTTCCGATTTTTGGACAGCGGCTCAGGAAAAAATATGGACCGGCGTTCCCGCCGAGGGACAACGCAGGTTTACGTTCTGGCACGTCATGTTTTTTGCCTGGTTTGCCAACATGGCGATGCATATCGGGATGTCGGATATGTCGATCCTGCGTTTCGCTGAGAAGTGGCAGATCGGCTTTTCTTCGGCCACTGGCATGTTTTTCGGGCACTTTGTGGCCTGGATGGCCTCCGGTATTCTTACGGCCGCTGCCGCCGGTGCCATTGCCCCGGGAATAATCGCGTACAACAGTGCCGGGGTGGCCGGGGCCATCTGCGTGGTTATCGCCGGATGGACGACCGCCAATCCCACAATTTATCGTGCAGGGTTGGCATTCCAATCGGTTACACCGGACTGGAAACGATGGAAGGTAACGCTGTTTACGGGTCTCGTAACATCGATTGCGGCCTGTTTCCCCGCTTTGGTGATGCTTCTGCTTGATTTCGTAGCTCTGTACGGGCTCGTACTTATGCCGATGGGCGCCGTTATTTTCCTCGATGTGATCGTGTTTCCCAAACTGGGAATGCAGAGTAACTTCGCGCAGCTGGCCAACCTGGATTTCAACTGGTCGGCCGGCCTTACGTGGTTCGTCACCCTGTTGCTGTGCCTGTTTATCAATATCTACATGGGGGTTGAGATCTTCTTCCTGGGATTGCCCGGCTGGTTTATAGCGGTGCTGTTGTACCTGGGATTAAGCAAACTCCAGCAGGACCGATTTCAGCCCAAGGCGGTGCTGGAAACGACCTGATCGTAGCGAGGAATGGAAACATGATTTGAAAACTGAATTTTAAAACAAATAAAACGGAAATGTCTGACAATCCTGAATCTGACTTAAACACCGAAAAAATGCAAGAAAGCACCGTAGAACACTACTTCAGAACTGTAGAAAGTAAATGGGATGAGGCCGAGGTGAAGGGGATGGACTCGCTCGACCGGCTGGTATATCGCTCCAACCTGCTGGGCAGCGATGCGTATATCAATAATACGGGTGGTGGGAATACCTCCAGCAAAGTGATGGAGGAGGAACCGATTACGGGGGATGAGGTCGAAGTGCTGTGGGTGAAGGGATCCGGCGGCGATCTGCGTACCGCTACGCGACCCAATTTTGCGTCGCTGTACCAGCAGAAACTGCTCGACCTGCAGGAGGTATACCACAGCTTTGATGATACGGGGCTCAAAAGTCCCGCCGAAGACAAGATGACCGAGTACTACGCGCACTGCACCTACAACCTGAACCCGCGGGCGCCCTCGATCGATACTCCGCTGCACAGTTTTATTCCCTACAAGTACGTAGATCATACCCATCCGGTGCCGATCATCGCACTGGCCACGGCCGATAATGGAGAAGAGCTGATGAAAGAGATCTACGGCGATGAGATGGCGTGGGTCGAGTGGATGCGTCCCGGATTTGAACTGGGACTGAAACTGCAGGAAACCATCGAGGAGAACCCGGGAATCAAGGGGATTATCCTGGGGGGACACGGCCTGATTAACTGGGCGAATGACGACCGGGAGTGCTATGAGCTGAGCCTGGACCTGATCAATAGGGCGGCCGAATACCTGGCCGGACATGAGCAGGGTACCGATTCCTTTGGAGGGGCAAAATACCGTTCCCTGCCCAAGGAGAAGCGCAGAAAAACACTGGCGGAGATATTGCCCTATATCCGAGGTCAGGTCAGCCGGGAAAACCAGTTTATCGGTACTGTACAGGATGACGAGCTGACCCTGCAGTTCATCAACTCCAAAGATGCGCCTGATCTGGCGGAGCTGGGAACATCATGCCCTGATCATTTCATCCGGACCAAGATCAAGCCGCTTTATATCGGCTGGGATCCCCAAAACGAGGATCTGGATCAGCTGCTTGAGAAAATAGAAACCGGTACCGCGGAATATCGCGAGGATTATACGGCATACTATGAATCTTGCAGCGGGGAAGATCCGTTTGATATGCGCGATCCCAATCCCACCGTTATCCTGATTCCGGGCGTGGGTATGATCACCTGGGGCAAGAGCAAGAGCGAATCCCGGGTGACGGCCGAATTCTATACCGCGGCGATCGGGGTGATGCGCGGGGCAGAATCGGTTGGCAACTACACGGCCCTGCCAAAACAGGAGGCGTATGATATCGAATACTGGGCGCTTGAAATTGCCAAATTGAAGCGGATGCCTCCCGAAGACGAGCTTTCCAGACAGGTAGTCGGCGTCATCGGTGCCGGCAGCGGTATCGGGAAAGCCTTGGTCTCACGTCTTGTCGAGGAGGGTGCGACAGTAGCTGCACTGGATCTTGACAAGCAGGCCGCCGATGAAACGGCCGAGGAGATCCTGAACGAGATCGGCATGGGAATCGGGGTAGCCGGGTCGGGCATTAGCGGGTCGGGCGATGTGATCGGCTTGGATTGTGACATTACTGACCGCGCCTCGGTACAACAGGCCATGCACCAATTACTGATTGCCTACGGGGGGCTTGACAACGTCGTGGTAACGGCGGGGTTCTACCCGACCCCCGACGAAGACGGTCACGTCAGTGATGAAGCATGGGACCAAAGTTTTGCCGTTAATGTGAAAGGCAGTTTCATTGTGGCCGACGAAGCCGCCAGAATCTGGGAGAAGCAGGGACTGAAAGGCAGTATGGTGGTGACCACCAGTGCCAATGCCGTGGTGCCCAAAACCGGCAGTATGGCCTACGATACCAGCAAATCGGCCGCCAACCACCTGATCCGGGAACTGGCTATGGAGCTTGCCCCCAATGTACGGGTAAACGGGGTGGCGCCTGCAACGGTAGTGGAGGGCAGCAGCATGTTTCCACGTGACCGCGTAAAAGCCTCGCTCACCAAGTACGGAATTGCATTTGAAGATGACGAGGACACGGAAACACTGCGTGACCGACTGGCTGATTTTTATGCCGACCGAACGCTTACCAAGCGTCCTATTTCGCTTGACCAGCAGACGGAGGTGATTTATCAGCTCCTCAGCTCCAATTTCGAAAATACAACCGGTCACATCGTCCCGGTCGATGGCGGACTCAAGGAGGCCTTTTTACGGTAATTCTGGAGGATGAAAAATTCACCGCTCAAAATACTGCTTATTTTGTGCTCACTGACAGGACTGGCACTGACGATTTTTCCGTCAGTGCTGGTCTTTCTTCAGGAGATCTCCCTGGATGATCACAAGAACTACATGGTCATCGGGATGGTGCTCTGGTTCGCAACTGCCCCGTTCTGGGTGAAGGAGCAGGAACTGTAGGTTCTTCCCGGAGATTGGTTGTTGATGACAGTTGCATTATCCCGGTTATACACCAGGAACCTTGGCCGGATACCACCGGCAGGCGAATTCCTGGTATGGATGCGAATCACGGGATTGCCCTGGACCCGGGAGGTAGAGGCAGGGGTATGGTCGGCCTGTATAACGAGTACCTGCTCAAAATCGGGAACGTATCCTTCTACTTTTTGACTGCAAGACCAAAATAATTCGACATGGACAATCATGCAGATAGAACCGCAGAAGATACGCGATCACAATAAAAAGCGGAAAAAAAGACATCGGGAAACGTTTGACTACCTGGCAAATCAACTCGATGAGAGGGGCCACGTTGTCGACCGGCTGGTTCAACGCATCGGGTCGTTCCAGGTGGCAATACCCAGCTGGGCACTGGGGGCGGGGGGCACCCGGTTTGGACGATTCCCGATCGGCGGGGAGCCCGGGAGCCTCGCGGAGAAGATCGCGGATGTCGGTCTTATTCACGCGCTGAACCGGTCCAGCGGGGCCATATCCCTGCATATCCCCTGGGACATTCCCGAAGATACCGAAGCGGTAAAACAGTTGGCTGAATCGCACGATATCACGTTTGACGCGGTAAATTCCAACACATTCCAGGACCAGGAGGGGCAGGAACACTCCTACAAGCACGGTTCGCTCTGCCACACCGACCGGGCTGTGCGCGAACAGGCGATACGCCACAATATCGAGGTCATCGAATATGGCGAGGCGCTCGGTTCCAACGCCCTCACCGTATGGCTGGCGGACGGATCCAGTTTCCCGGGCCAGCAGAATTTCCGAAAGGCGCTGCAGCGAACCCGCGATTCGCTGGAGGAAATCTATGCCGGGCTGCCCGACGACTGGTCCATGCTGATCGAGTACAAGCCGTATGAACCCAATTTCTATTCCATGGTGATCCCCGACTGGGGTACCTCTTTTCTGCTGGCAACCAAGCTGGGAGACCGGGCCCACACGCTGGTAGATCTCGGCCACCACCTGCCCAACACCAATATTGAACAGATTGTCGCCACCCTGCTGATGGAGGAAAAACTGGGCGGTTTTCATTTCAACGATTCCAAGTACGGTGATGACGACCTGACCACCGGCTCCATCAAACCGTACCAGCTGTTTCTCATTTTCAATGAGCTGGTTGAGGGGACCCGGGATCGTGTGGAACTGGAGGATTCGATCGCCTGGATGATCGATGCCAGTCACAACGTCAAAGACCCGCTGGAAGATCTGCTGCAGTCGGTTGAGGCGATCAAGAGCGCGTATGCCCGGGCCCTGCTGGTGGACCGGCCCCGGCTGGCGGAGGCCCGGCAGGTCAACGATCCGGCGCTCGCCCAGGAGATACTGCAGGATGCCTGGCAGACCGACGTGCGCCCGCTGCTGCGGCAGTCGCGCGTGGAAAACGGGGCGGCGCTCGACCCGATCGGGGCCTTCCGGGAGCTGGAGGTGCGAAAAACGCTTATTGACGAGCGGGGATCGGATACCAGAGCCACCGGCCTCTGATGTTGAGGGCTCCACCAAGTCCAGAAAATCCCGGCAGCGGATCCAGTTAAAACCACCTGGTGTGGATAAGCAAGGGCCTGTTTGGAACTTCAGGGAGAACAATATCTGGGATTTTCTGGTGAATTTTCAGGTTTGTTTTTTGGTCACTGAAAAAATGAACACTCTATTTTAGTCAATGATAAGCTATGTTGTACAACCAAGATCCTGCACTGGCTTAACGGGACCTCAGAAAAGCATGGATTTTGGGCACATTAGTCAGATTCCTTGCATCCATTTGCCATATAAATACCTCTAATTCATTGGCAATCAATGAATTCATATCAGTGTGAGCATACCCCAACTAATTCCCAATAACCGATAACTGATCGCCGGCGCTACCGTTCACTCGCGTCCCAGGATCAGACCATCCTCTTCATACACCAGGAACCACCCGATCTTGCGGGTGTCGAATACGATATCGAGGTAGCGGTCGTCTTCCGTGACGAGCGTCACATGCACCTGCTTGTGGCCGTGCCCCACCGGTTCCTCGTGCCATTTCCGCACTTTTTGGACCCGGTGTTTCCGCCCGTTTTGCCGCAGTATCCTGATCGGCTTCAGGCGGTGGGTAATGCCCCGCTTCTTGTCGGCAAATGAAGCCACGGTGGTAATCACGATCAGTGGTTCCGGTTCTCTCTGTTCCTTTTTTTCGGGCTGTTGTTCCCGGCTATTTTCACTCATGTTTCTCCTCTTCACTCTTACGTTCTGTATGCATCTCCAACCGACTTGCGGTTACAGATGGCACCGGCAAAAAACCGGAAATTCTGGTTTGATCATTGGGGATGGTTTTATACATTTATGTACAAATGTACATAAAAAATATATTGTAACACAAGTCCGCTTTCGCAATGAATTCCGCATCACAATTGCCGGCAACATCCCGGTCCCGGTCGGGGGGACAACCCCGGGATCCGCTTCCCGAGCTTCCCTCTCCCGGCAGGTATCAGCTCGACAAAAACGTGCACAACATCACGCGCTACCAGACGATCGCGGCCGATATGCAGCATGTCAGTTCCGAGCCGCGCCTGTACGTGCATGTGGATATGAACGCCTTTTATGCCCAGGTGGAACAGATGTGTTACAACCTCTACAACATGCCGGTGGTGGTGGGCGGCTGGCGGAAGGAGGACGGTACGGTGAAGGGCATTGTGGCCACCAGTTCGTACGAGGCGCGGGACTGGGGCATCAAAACGGGCATGAGCGCGCTGGAGGCGTACAAACTGTGCCCCTACGTGGTGTTCAAGCAGGTGGATTACGAAAAATACCGCGCCTACAGCAAGCGCATCAAGGCGGTGCTCGACAGGTTTTCGCCGGATGTGGAAGCCTACAGCCTGGATGAGTATTTCCTGGATATCACGTGGCGCCGGGACGAGAGCTACGAGCAGCTGGTGAAACTCGGCTGGGATATCAAAGAGGCGATCCGGGAGGAGACCAACCTCTACTGCAGCCTGGGGATCTCCACGTCCAAAACCTATGCGAAGCTGGCTTCGGACCTGGAAAAGCCGAACGGACTCACGGTGCTGAACGAGGAATCGGCCATCCGGGAACGGATATGGCCGCTCGACCTGGACGAGGTTTGGGGGATCGGCCGGCGCCGGTACGCCAAGCTGAAGCTGGAGGGGCTCTATACGATAAAAGACGGGATCGACCGGGGATATCCCGTTTTCCAGCGAATATTCGGCGACTATTTCGGCAAGATCCTGTGGATGACGGTGGCCGGCAAAGACCAGGCAATCGTGATGGACCAGACGGAGTACGTGCCCGAGCGGGTCTCCTATGGCCATACGTTTTCCACCTGGACCGACGATCCGTGGAAGGTGGCGGCGGAGTTTGCCAAGGCCACCAAACAGGTGTGCTACCGCCTGCGGGGCTACGGCAAAAAGGCGGACAAATTTTTCGGGAATGTCCGCTTTCAGGGCCCCGAAAAGGAGGGATTTTCATTTACGTTCCGCACGCCGGGATTCACCAACCTGGACGGCTACGTGATGCACAGCTGCCTGGAGAAAGTGCTGCCGATCCTGTTTCACTACAGGAAGAAGGGGCGGAAATTCCGGGCGATCATGCTGGGCACCACGGAGCTGGAGATGACCACCCAGGCGGAGCTATTCTTCCGGGAGGATCCTGAACTGCAGCGGATGTACCGGGCGATGGATTACCTCAACAACCGTTTCGGGCTGGATACGGTGACCCACGGTATCGCGCGGTTCGATGTGAAGGGCAACACCCATTTCAAGGAGCGCTCGATGTGAGCGGGATCCGCGGCAATTCGAAGGGATCAGGTCGCCCCGGAGTATGATGGGCTGTCATGACCCTGCATGAGTGAAAGGGGGCGCGCTGCCTGAAGGGGGCAGGAGGAAAGCGCGAAGGTGCAACACGGTATTCCGTTCGAATGGGGGCTGCCAAAACCGGCAGCAGAAACCGCATTGGCCAAAAAAAATTCTCAGGATACCTGTGTTACAGCAATAACCCCACGGTATCCCGCCTCAGCCCGACAAGCGGGGAACAGTTCTCCGGGCCTAATCGACGATGACGATCTGCAAGTCCATCAGGTTGTTGCCGGTGGGACCCGTTTTAAGCAGCGTGCCCATCCGTTCATGAAAGTGGTAGCTGTCGTTGTTCCGGAGGTATTCGCCCGGATCCATTCCCCTGTCGTGGGCTTCAGCAATTGTTTTCCCGGAGACAATCGCGCCGGCGGCGTCTGTGGGGCCGTCGATGCCGTCGGTGCCTGCACTCAGCCAGGTGATGTTGTCGTATCCCTGGATCTCCAGGGCCCCGCGCAGGGCCAGTTCCTGGTTGCGCCCGCCCTTGCCGCTGCCCCGGACATCGACCGTACTCTCCCCGAAAAATACAAAGGCTACGGGGAGCGGTACCGGGCTCTGCTTTTCATCGACGGCGATTACCTTGTCCGCAATGGTCCGTGCCACTTCACCGACATCCCGGTTGTAGGCACGGTCGGCCACCCAGCAGTTATATCCCGCCTCCTCAAGCAGTTCAGCGGCCGTTTCTGCCAGTTTTTTAGCTGAGCCCACGATCAGGGAGTGATGATCGGCAAGCGGGTCGTTACCCGGTTTAACAGTTTCAGGGGCAATACCGTCGATCCCCTCTTCCACCTGTTTTTTTACGGATGCCGGCAGCTTCTCCCAGAGTTGGTATTCCAGCAGCACGTGGTAGGCATCCTGGAAGGTTGAACTGTCCGGCGTTGAGGGACCGCTGCCGATTATCTGCATGTCATCGTCAGGTACGTCGGAGATTACAAGATCGAGCAGGGTAACCGAGGGATCGATATGCCGGAGGAGCTGCCCGCCCTTGATGGCTGACAAGTGCTTGCGTACGGTATTGATCTCCCGGATGTTGGCGCCGGAGGTATTCAGCAGTTCAAAGGTATGGTTCAGCTCTTCGATGGTGATTTCACCCGCAGGTTTGCAGACCAGCGAGGAGGTGCCTCCCGAAATGGCATATAGCAGGAGCGTACCGGCGGGGACATCCCGCACGAAACGGATCAGTTTTTCGCCCGCCTGCCGGCTGGTGGCATCGGGCACCGGGTGGGCTGCACGGTGAAACGCAATTTTCGGATGATCTCCGCCCGTTTCGTACGAACTAATGGCCAGTGCCCCGGAGAGCCGTTCTCCAAGCAGGTCGGAAAGGGTGGTTACCATCTCCCAGGCCGCTTTCCCGCTGCCGGCTACATAGATATCCGGGTACCTATCCAGTTCAAGCCGCAATGCCTGGTCAGGCTCCCCGGTGACAATTGCGTTATCCTGGAAGGCGTTCCTGAGTACATTTTCGGGGCGATTGGTTTCCAGTGCTTGTTCAAAAACTTCTTGGGCCAGGGTATTCATATTCCGTGAAAGATCTGCTTCTCATTGAAGGTGAACAAGTAGTATAGCTTTTCTTTCGCTACAATTCTAATTCGGGTGATCATTGCTCCCGTACAGCCCGTATTACCTTACAACTACTTGAAACGCGTTTAGCGGTTAGAATAGATGGCAACAAACCAGGGAATGCCCTCTGCGTCATCCCGGATCCCGATCCGGGATCTCGCGGTGGCATTGACCGTTGATTTGTTGCGAGCTGAGCTCAACGGTAGCGGCCTTGCGAGATCCTGAAACAAGTTCAGGATGACATGAAGGCTACTTATTTAACCGCTAAACGCGTTACTTGAATTATAAAATGTGTATCCTTTTGGCACATGAACTTGTATCAGTTTCCACGACAAAACGGTTCTGCCAGGGGGCAACCTGCTGCGAAATATTCCTCTCAGCGGCGTTCTCCCGAGTATGGCTTGTCAACATTAACAGTACTGCTCCTGACGCCTTGCCGGAGGAATTTTTTTTATTGAGACATCAGGATACAGGCTACGGTAATTTGTGAAATCAGGACAGGGCGGTTTTTTTACGTTTTAGATAGATCAGCCAGGGGATGCAGGCCATCGAAAGGACCGGCACCAGGTAGGAGCTTATCAGATCGGCGATATGAAAAAAGATGACATAGCCCCATGCTGCGGGGATCAGCAAGGCCAGCACCAGGAGGAAAGCCGCAAGATGAAACCCAAGCAGGTAGACAAAAAAACGCAGTTTGGAGGTAAGGAATACCATCGAGACCGTGGCCAGCAGGAAAAAGAAACCGGCGGGCGGGCGATAGCTGATGGATTCCGTTTCGGTGCGGCTGTTCCAATGCAGCTGGAACCCGACGCCTCCGCCTTCGGCAATAGTCACGCGGCTTTCTGCCGATGAGATCGTTTGCTCCAGCAGTGGTTTGACCAGGTGCTGTGAAGTCGCCACGCGCAACGGTCGCCACAGCATCAGGTAAAAAATGACAATCAGTATCGCTATTGCTATGTGGCCTGCGGTTTGTTTCAACTCTGTTCCGTATTCTACTTCTGGGTCTTCACTAACCTGCCATATCCGGTTAAAAAAACCGTTCTGCCGGCTCCTCCGGGGGAATATGGGAATGCATAATTGCCACTGCCGCTACCCGCGATCACCGAAATTGGCCCAGATGATCCAAAGTGCAAATATCACCAGGTAAAATATGGCCGTGGTGGAGTAGTCGTGGGTAAATTCGAACAGTTCCGGCCACTGTACCTGGGTTACGGTAAGTACGGCTATGCGGGCGATATTGACCAGGTAGATCACACCGATGCCGATGATAATGAAACTGAACCGGGGGATCCACTTTCCGGGATAGGCCATAACAAAACCGATAAACAGGCCGATGGCCGAAATGCCGGTACACCCGTCCACCAGCAAAATGCCCGGGGCTTCTCCCAGGCCGATCAGACGGCCGGCGGCATAGACATCATAGTTGAACAGTGTAAGTAATGCCGCCGTGGTATCCACGATATTGACCGCCACCCATCGATCCAGGCTGCCATCCGGCAGCAGCCAGAGTTCATATATGAAATACCAGGCGATGTAGATTACCAGTACCTTGAGCACAAATGTAACCGGCTCGGAATCGAACCAGTTCTTAATCTTCCCGATCGATCCCGTGTGTTGCATCGCAAGTGATTTGTCAGGCTTTGGGTAGCAGGTTTACAAATGAGTTGCACCAAAAGTCGATATTATTCCGCGTAAAGGAAAGGGGAGAAACCAGAAACGGCCGAAACACACCGCGGAAACCGGTAACAGCGAACTGATTAGGTCTGTGTAAAAAATCAATGACTCAATGAATCATTCACTCAATCATTCATTCTAAAAATCATTGAATAGTTCCTCCATCTTCCTGCAGTTGTTTCAGCAGTTCAAAATATTGTTCAATAAGACGCTGATAATCCTCGGAAAATTTCGTTTGATTGGGATCATTCAGGAGGTTTCGCATCTTCTGTTGCAGCTCCTCCA
>JAWVZC010000075.1:0-13887 GCA_033722415.1 Balneolaceae bacterium
GGCAAGTTGACACATCAGACATTATCATCCGGGGAACCCGAAGGAAGAACAGAACAAAAATTCCAAATTATTTACGGGATGTGTGAGTTCCGTAAGAACATCAACTTCTGTCACATCAGGTAGCCGGGATCACGTCCCGGGCCATGCCGGGTTTCGGAATCGGTTCAGACTCCCGACCTGTTTATCGGAGATCCTCAAACGTCGCTTACCTGTTGCATGGCGATTCACAGTGAGACCTGACATTCGGAACAATACTGTGACAACGGGTTGTTATGGTTGCTAAATTTTGCAGAATCTTCAATACCTTCTGTTCTATGTTTAATACTGTTTTGGCGAGCGTTAGCACGGTCCTGGCAATCTTGATTTTTACCATCTCATGCAGCAGCGGTCCCTATCTTGCAGCTGAGCAACAACTTCCCATTCGATCGGAATCTGATACCACCCGGAAGGTGGCCTATAGCATCTATCTGATCGGTGATGCCGGTGCCCCCGCGGTTGAAGGCTCGGAGGAAACCCTCGAAAGTTTCGCAAGCCGGCTGCAACAGTCCGGACCCAACAGCAGCGCCGTGTTCCTGGGTGATAATATCTACGAATACGGCATGCCTGCGGATACGACCGGCCGGAGGCGAGCCATTGCGGAAAAGAAGATAGTGCAATCACTCGAAACGCTCGAGAATTTTGAGGGCAAGGCCTACTTCATACCCGGCAACCACGACTGGTACAGCGGAAAGCGGGGTCTTCTGGCCCAGGATGAATTTGTTGATCAATACAACGGGGCCGACACACGATTCATCCTCTCCGATGGGTGTCCGGGTCCCGTGACCATACGCCCGCACGAAGAGTGGCTTCTGCTGTTCCTTGATTCCGAGTGGTGGATCAACCGCAGCAGCTCAGCAAGAAACCGCCCGGCGGGGTGCAGGCATCAATCCACGGAACAGGTAATAAGCAGTGTGGTGGAGATCGTTACCAGGCACTCAGAACGGAATATTCTGATCGCCTCGCATCATCCTCTTTACAGCAACGGCACGCACGGCGGGTATTTTCCCCCGAAGGATCACCTGTTTCCCCTGACCAACATCAAGCCATGGCTCTATGTGCCGCTTCCGGTTGTCGGATCAGTCTACCCGGTATATCGCAAGCTGGGACGTTCGGGGCAGGATCTGCGAAACGAGCGGTACCGGGAATACCGGGAATCACTGCTGGAGGCCGTTGACAACGCCGAACACGTCTTTTTCGCCAGCGGACATGAACACAATCTCTCCCTGTTTGAGCGGGATGATCACTACCAGATTGTGAGTGGTTCCGGCAGTAAAACCTCCTACGCGCGCCACGGTAACGGGGCCGAATTTGTGTATTCCGAACACGGCTATGCCCGGCTGCTGTCCTACACCGACAGGGCGGTTGAGATCCGATTTTGGGCTGTAACACCGGAAGCCCCGGAAGGAGAGCTGGTATTCCGGAAGCTGCTTAAACATGCTGAACCGGATATGGCTGCTGCCCGGGGAGCTGCAACCGGCGAAGATCGACGTTTACCGGGAAAAACCGTTACCGCGGCCGCCGGTCCCATGTACGAAGCCGGACCGTTAAAACGAGCCGTTTGGGGGGATCACTACCGCGATGCGTGGACTACCCCGGTGGAGGTGCCTGTAATAGATCTTGAAACCGAACGGGGTGGACTTGAGGTGCTGAAGCGTGGCGGGGGACAGCAGTCGGTCTCCATCGTCGTTAAGGATACGGCCGGCCAAAAATATATGATGCGGTCGATACAGAAAGATCCCTCCAAAGCCCTGCCGGAGGTACTGCGGGAGACGGTGGCGAAAAGCATCGTACAGGACCAGATCTCCGCTTCTCATCCCTACGGGGCTCTTGTCATTCCACCGCTGGCGGAAGCGGCCGGGGTGTACCACACCAATCCCGAATTGGGATTTGTGCCGGAAGGGGCCGGACTCCATTTTCCCGGGGAAACAGCGGGGGCCATTGTTCTATTCGAAGAGTTTGTAAATGCCCGCTGGTTTAACCGTACCTTCCAGGCCAACGCCACCGAGGTGGTGGATACCGAGCAGGTGTGGCAGCAGCTCCGGGCAAGCAGCCGGAATCGCATCGATGAGGAACAGCTGCTCAGGTCACGCCTGTTCGACATGTTCGTAGGCGACTGGGACCGCCACGACGGCCAATGGCTGTGGACAGCAACGGAAAACGGGGAGGGAAGGGGAACCCGGTTTGAACCGATACCGATCGACAGGGACAACGTGTTTTTCAAAAGTGACGGTTTGGTCCCGGGCACAGCCAACCGGAAGTGGGCGCTCCGGAAATTTCAGCATTTTGATGAGGATATACGCGATATCGCCGGTATTAACCTGAATGCGAAGGATTTCGACCGCTGGTTTCTCACCGGGCTGTCGCTGGAGGACTGGCTGACGGTGGCGGAAGAACTGTCACAGCATCTGACCGATCGTGTGATTGAGAAAGCTGTCCGCCGCTGGCCTGATCCCGTCTACGAGCTGGATGGGGACGCCGTAACCCGCAAGTTAAAAGTCCGGCGCGACAGGATTACCGATTTTGCCCGGCGTTACTACCGGGTGCTTTCCGAAGAGGTGAATGTATACGGCACAAACGGTAGTGAACGGTTCCTGGTTAATCGCACTCCTTCGGGGGTAACGACAGTCACAGTAACGGCACGCGAGACAGATCAGAAGGGGTATCAACCGGTGTATCGGCGGTCATTCCATCCGGACGTTACGCGCGAGATCCGGCTCTTCGGTTTTGACGGGGAGGACCGGTTTACGGTTGAGGGGGAAGCCGGCCGGGACCAGGCGATCAAAGTCCGTATTATCGGTGGTTTTGGTGGAGATGAGGTCACCGATCACTCCATCGTGCCGGGCGGAGACGATATGACGATCGTGTACGATACCAAACAGGGTACCCGGGTGGAGAAAGGTGATGCTACCGAACTCAACCTTCGTTCAAATCCGCAGGTGAACCGGTTCCAGAAAGAGTCCTTTCATTACGACTATACCCGCCCGCTGCTGACCGGCGGCTACAACCAGGATGACGGCCTGTTCCTGGGGGGCGGGGTCCGGTTTGTGCGGCACGGTTTCCGAAAGGAGCCGTATGCCGCATTGCACGAGATCAAGGGCAAGCACTCGACCCTGACCTCGGCATATAGTGTCGATTATGCCAGTGAATTCACGAAGGCGGTGGCAGGATATGACCTGGCCATTGACCTGAACATCTGGGCCCCTAATTACAAATCCAATTATTTCGGGCTCGGAAACGGTACAAAGAAGGGTAACGATTCGGATGATTTTTACGGGTTTCGCTATGACCAGGTGGTATTTTCCGCCGCTCTTCAGAAAAGAATTTCCTCCATTACGCGCTTCCGTTTCGGCGGAGGGTATGAATATTACGAGGCGTCGGCCACTCCTGACCGTTTTGTCACCTCGCCACGGGCCGGCCTGGATGCTTCCGACTTTAACGCCCGCCACTACACGGCCCTCCGCTCGGTGTTTGATATAAGTACCACCGACAACGATGTGATGCCCTCCTACGGGATCAAGGTTAATACCGAGGCCGTAATTAACTTCGGGCTCACCGGTAACAGCGAGACATTCGGGGAGGTCCGCAGCGAGGCCAGCCTTTATTACACCTTTGAGCGGCTGTCCACAACCCTGGCCCTGCGAGCCGGTGCGGCCACCAATATCGGCAAGTTCGAGTTTTTCCAGGCGAATACGCTTGGGGGACAGACACTGATGGGCAGTTCCGGGAATCTCCGGGGGTACCTGCGGGATCGCTTTGCCGGACGCACCACGTTTTATCACAATACCGAGCTCAGGACAACCCTTTTCCATTTTCAGTCGTACCTGTTCCCCGGTTCTGTTGGCATACTCGGGTTTGTCGACAACGGCCGCGTCTGGCAGATCGAGGATTCTTCCCGGAACTGGCACCAGGGGTACGGAGGTGGTATCTGGATCAGCCCGTTCCGCAGGGCCGTACTCTCCGCCACCTACGATCTGTCACCCGAAAACCGGCTGTTTTCGGTGAATGTGGGGTTTTTATTCTAGCCCGGATTTCTCACAAGTATTGAGGATTAATTCATGCATCATACTCATGGCCAATGACTTATATCATATGTAACGATACCATACGTATAACAGGGTGTATTGGGCTGCGAAATTTCCCCCTCACCGGCGTTGAAGTGGAAATACCCTGCTCAACGTCCAGGATAGGACGTCTGTGCGGATATGTCCGCTTCGCCTTGCTGAGGAACAAATTTCTTGGTGAGATATCCGGGCTAACTAGGAGTCTGTCGGACTTAGCTAAACCTACTGCAAAAGCGTCAGGTTTGGCCAGATTTCGCGCTCTTTTTCGGTAAATAGAACCACTATTCACCTCCATAAGACCACGAAATCTGTCTTAAACTGACACATTTTCGTAACGATTTCCTAAGTCCGACAGCCTCCTAGGGGAGGGGATGGCGCCCGTAACCTGGTGACTTGTGGTCTGACCCATGAATCCATCGTTCTCGCAACCGGTACCGCCACCGCCTGCTACCCGGCGTTCCAATTGATTACCTCCTGTTCCACACCCGGGTAAATTTCATCGATCTTTTTCTGAAGTTCCAGCGTGTGAAACAGCACGGTGACCACCCGGCAATAGTGCTGGATCTCCTTGTTGCTGAGTTTGCGTTCGCGACGGTCGTACAGCCACTTGTCCAGTACCGACCGCACAATGTAGGCCACCACGGACTCGGGCGTGTAATAGACGCCGCGCTGCTCGCGCAGGTCGGGGTTGTATTCGGCCAGGAAGGTCTCATAGAAATGGATAATCGGGTCTTTACCCTTCCCTTCGTCGTAGTACCGGTCCAAAATCTGGTTTATATCGGCGGCGTCCAGGATCTCGGCAATGTCGTCCATAATCCACCCGATATTCTGCGGCAGCTCCCGGTAGCTGATAAACTCAAACAGATCCCGCAGAATGCCGATGGTGGCGGGGATGTAGTCGCGGGCATTCCGGCGGGTAAAGGTGGTACCGTCCTCAGCGCGGGTCCGTGCGGCAAACAGCCCGTAGGTGATGGTCTGGGCGTAAAGGTCGGCGAAATCCTGCTTGTAGAGTACGGCGATCAGGTACTGCCGGAACACCTTGTAAAAGCCGGTCAACTGCTTGTTCTGCCGGTCTGCCAGCTCGGTTTCAATAATATGTTCCGGGAAGCGCGAACGCTTGGCCGGCTCTTTGGCCGGGGCTGAAACTGACTATTCGGTCCGTTTCATCGCGCTTGGGTGTCGAGGGAAACTTAAAGAGTTTGCAGTTTCAGGGTGTACCGGTTTTTCAGGCAGTAGTGACGTTATGAATCGGGATTTTCCTTTAGGTCCCTGACCAGGCACTGGTCGAAATGCATTTGCCGTATGGTAACCGATTTGGTGGAGTAGATTATCAAAAGCAGCAGGGAAGCCAAAACGTTAGCCACGCCCAGTATCATAATGCCGAATCCCCAGCCGGTGTTACCGGAAGGAGACAAGTTCTGAATCCCGGAAACAAAACCGCTGAGAACAAAAAGGGCGGTACTTAGGTAGAGGCCGGTCTGGCTGAGGGTAAGCAGCCGCATCTGTTTTAGTTTTTTGTGAATCAGCTCTTCGTAGTCACCGACTTCTTTTAACAGCTCCTGAAGCTCTTCGTTCAGTGAAACCGTAAGCCGGGCCGTACTGAGAATGAGAAATCCAATACCCGGAAGTACCGTAATCGGCAGATACCACGTTTCCATGCTGTTATCCCTGTCATAAAGATAGAGGTTAGAAAGTGTTACTTTTTATGACACGGTACGCCATGAATGTCTTACCAGATACCGTGTTGTTGATCTGCATGAAGCCGCGGATACAGGAACCTGTTTTATCCCGCTTGTGGATGGCAGGCAATGTTAAAAAACCCGTCCGGTCGCCGTTGCGGCATTTGGACGGGTTTGTATAATCGAGGATAACCCGTTAAACGGTTCTGATGAACACCGCTATCCGGCTACCGCTTTTTTGTGGGTGATGGTCCCGGATATCGGGGCCCCGTTGGCGATGTTGTCGAACATCGGGGAATTTTTTTCAGCTGCGGCTTTTATCTGTTCCAGGATCTCTTCGTCTGCATCGGTTTCCACCTCCACCTCGTAGTTGATCTCCGGGAACCCGGGTCGCACACTATCATCCAGGTCCAGGTAACCGCGCAGGTCGAACGGGGCGGAGACTTTGATTTTGAGGTTCTTATAGTCGATGTCGTGCAGGTTGGCGTGGGTTACCCAACCAATCGTGAGGCATGATCCCAGCGATGCCAGCAATAATTCCATCGGGTCGATGCCGGTGTCGCCACCGCCCAGGGCTTCGGGTTCATCGGTTGTTATTTCAAAACTTCGAGCCTTGTTTACCGCTACCGCTCCATCTTTCCAGATGGTAACGGATTCAAACGCGCCTTTTCCCTTTTCGGGATCATCGGCTACAGCTTCCTTGGTTTTGGAGTACGTTTCGATATCGAGTGTTTGGCATGTTCCGGCCATGGTGGTTGTCCTTGTTCTTTTGAGGTTTGGATTGGAAATAAAAAAAGCCTCATCACACTGCTGTGATGAGGCCCGGTTCAACTCTTCTAGCATGTCAAGTCACGGTACAGCACTCCCCATCACGTGGCTGTCTTCGCAACAGCAACAACAGATGGTGAGTGAGTTCATGAGTAATAAAAATTCGATATTAAATTAATTGATGTTAAATATAGTGCTTCTCACGTAGTTTTACAATGTTCGATGCTGCGCTCCGTTCAATCGGAAAATCCTGAATAGGGATCAAGCTGTGGCGGGGGTTCTAAGCGGAATGCAAATTCAGTTATACATTGAGACACTATCTTCACAGATCAGCAAGTTCTGAGTTATCCGGGTTCCCCCGGCAAGGGACCGAGGGTTCGGCTGGTTTCGTGCCAACCATAATATGCCGGCCATGTATCAGTATCACAACCTTGTGGCTCCCCTGACAACGTTACTCGTTACGGTAACGGCATATGTTGGGAGAGCCCGGTATTACGGGCGTGATTCACTTTTTCCAGGAATAATTCCGGGGGGAGGTAGCCTACAACCCGGGCATCGGGCCGGGCGGTACCGTCGCTGCCGATAAAGACGATCGTGGGCACCCCTTTTACCTCAAACCTCCTGCGTAAGGTCTGGGCGCGCTCCGACTCGTACCGGGTAAGATCGACCTTCAGTTTTTTGAACCGTTCGGTAGCTGCAATGACCTCCGGGTCGGTAAACGTATTTCGATCCATCTCCAGGCAGGGAATGCACCAGTCGGCATAGAAATCCAGCATCACCGGGGTGCCGCTGGCCCTGGCTTGCTGCAGTTTCTCATCGGAATAGGACTCCCATTGGATTCCGGGTTTCATCAGGTTCTGAACCGTCAGTATACCGACGATCACCGAAACGGTCCCGATACCCCATTTGAGGAAACGGAAATATCGACTTTCTGAGCCGCCGGTTTTCGCGAAGGCCAGGTACACGCCGCCGGTCAGCAGCACGGCAGGAATAACGTAGGCGGCGTATCCGGGGGCAAAGGCCAGCGCCAGGTAAAAGAGTGCCACACCCACAAGTACCACTCCAAACAATTTTTTTACCCAAACCATCCAGGTTCCCGACCGGGGCAGGTTGCCGAGCAGTCCGCTGAAGGTGCCCAGCAGCAGGTACGGTACGCCAAGACCGAACGCCATGACAAACATGGTGAGAAAGCCGAATAGTGGATCACCCTGGGAGCCAACAAATGCAAGCAGTGCAATAATCGGGGGACCGATGCAGGGTGCAGCAAAAACCCCTACCACCAGCCCGGATAAAAAATGCCCGGTAATTCCGGTGGCGCGCTGTGTGCCACTAAATTTCTGCATAATCCATTTCGGGGGCTGCAGTTCATACAAGCCAAACATGCTGAGCGCAAGGGCGAAGATGAGCACCCCTATTCCCCCAAGAACCAGCGGGTTTTGCAGCCAGCTTCCGAACAGGCTACCGGTATAGGCGGCAGCGACACCTAGCACGCTGTACATCGACATAATGCCGAGTACATACACGGAAGCCATGGAGAAGGAGTGCCCCAGGCTGTTCTGTTTGCTCTCCTGTCCGCCGAACAGGGACACCGTAACTGATAGCATCGGGTACACACAGGGGGTGAGGTTCAGGGCCAGGCCCACAAGAAAGATTCCCAGGAACGCCCAGAAATAACCCTGCCGGCTGAACATGGCCGCAATTTCGGTTCCGCCGCTTACCGTAAAGGCGTCGGTGACCGATCCACCGTCCGGGGTATAGGTTTCGAATAATTCACCGTAAAGCGGCTGGTAGCCGGTACCGGCCGCTGATACCTCAACCGGTATCGAAATGGCGATCTCGGAGGGTGCCAGGCACACCTCGTCGTTGCAGGCCTGCACCCGCAGCTTTCCCGTAAGTTCATGGGAACCCGGTTCCAGGGTATCTGAAGCTGCCAGCGTCATGAAGATCGGGATGTTACCGTCATAAACCGAAATAGGGGTATCCGCAAAATCGAACCTTATCATGCTGCCTTCCGGGTAGCGGGTGTCCGTCACGGTAAATCCGTGTAATTTTTTGTATGAAATACGGGTGGGAATCAGGTAGTCCAGCGTAGGTTCATGGGCATTGATATGCCACCCCTTGTTAACCGACAGCATTACGGCTGCTCTGAATGTCGAACCGCGGGGTACGACATTGCGATCCAGGCGTACGGTTGTTTTCAATGTTTCTTTGCTGCTGTTTACTTGCTGATCGGATTCTGACTGTATGGAAACCGCGGGGGTATTCGACGGATGCGTTAAAGCCTAAAGGGCCGGCTGTGTGGTGAGAACCAGGAAAGTGACTATAAACAGTGAACCGGTTTTAAGCGACATTGGGATCCTGAAAAAATTGTATTAGAAACGGCCGCCCCTGCAAACGGGCTGGAGTCTACAAGAAACCCGGCAGGAGTCGACCGTCGTAATGGAGAACGTTCTTGGAGTGTCAGACGGGTGAATTAAACAACACTAGAGGACGGCGGCAATTTCCTGCTCCAGCTCCTCTTCCGACTGGTTGTGTTTCAGGGTCTTGATGACTTCGCTTGTTTGGGCATTAACAAGCACCATGTACCCTGTTCTTCCCTTGTGCTGCTCAAACAGTTCGCTCAGTCCGAGCAGGCTCGCCAGCTTGCGGCTCTGTCCGGTGGTGAAATCGTTGGTCATATCGAACCGGGTAAAGAGAACGGGTTGACCTTCAAATCTGGGCCGAACTTCCGACAGCTTTGGATCCATGGCTTTACACTTGCCGCACCAGTCGGCATACATTTTAACGCCGATTATTTTCAGGTCGGATTCCGTTGAAACGGTGTTCTGTGCCAGGGTCATCGGCTGATAGGCGACAAGCATAAGAAGTGCAAGCGTAAGTGATTTCAGAATTTTTTTCATGACGGGATCTTTTTTCTTGGTTATAAGATTATGTTGGAAGTGTCATAGATGGCTCGTCAAAACCGGATCTTACCAACTTTTTTGGAAGGCCGTTTTCTTACCGGTTTCCCATATATTGACTGAACTCCATCTTCCTGTAGGCTCCCGTCTCGATGTAAGACAGGAGGTGTATGTACACTTTTTTCGGGATAAAACCGGGTTGTGCGCCTATGACTTCGCCTTTGTGATCAATAAAGAAAAAGGTGGGCGTGCCGGCAACACGCATGTTCCGACCGAATTCCTGTTCTGTCATTTCACGACCGTTATAGGTCAGCTTGTGTTGCGATTCGATATCGATCTTCACCGGGTAGAAATAGTTGTTCATAACCTCTCTGACCCGCATATCGGGAAATACCTCTTTCTTCATGCGTGCACAGTATCCACACCAGCTCGCTTCGGCAAATACCAGCACGTACTTGCCGTTCTTTGCGGCAATTTTCTGGGGTGTTCCATGGAGTACCAGCTGATTCCATCGGTACCTGGCTGACCCGTTGCACCGAAAAATCCAGTTGCCAGGAACAGGAAAACGGCTGAAAGTGTCGTGAAATAGTTCATGGTGTGAAACGTAAATTTTACCGGTTAATGTTTGTTTTTGACAGCAGTCCGAGATAAAACAGATCGTGTCTTGAGATAGCGGCAGGCAACCGGCTTTCAAGGCGTAATTGCGTGCAGCGGACCGCCGGAACCGGAAATCCGCCACGGATATCCGGTTTTGCAGATACCCGGCAGATGGTGAAAATACCTGATACCCGGGTACTTACCGGACGATACGGGGATGAAAAATCTTCCTCATTCCGGGTCGGGGCGAAGGGTAGGTCAAAAAAATACAGCGAAGTACCATGCAGTTCATGAATGTGCAGAAGAGATCCAAGTCCGGTTCATCAGCCTGTTGATCAGCAAGATCTGAATAGTTTTGGGTAAGAGATCGGGCAAAAACAAAGTCTGTTACCTGCAAGCTAAACCGCAGAAAAGGTATAATCATGGCCGATCCATTTTCGATACCTGACTCTGAAATGATCAGAAATTAATTGAAGGAAGTGAAATACATCCTCGATAGAAACTGGACCGGCTCATTTACCATACCGGCAGCCGGTCAGTACCCGCACCAATGGTCATGGGATGCCGCCTTTATCGCCATCGGGTATGCGCACTACAACCCCGGCCGGGCCCGCCAGGAGATGAGCCACCTGCTCAGTGGTCAATGGGCAATCGGGATGATTCCGCACATCGTGTTTTCCGAGCAGGACCAGTCCGACACCTACTTTCCGGGGCCCGACTTTTGGCGGACCGATCGCAGTACCGCCGCCCCGTCGCAACCGAAAACCTCCAGTATCTGTCAACCACCCGTGCACGCTACCGCGGTAAGGCATATCCTTGAGCAAGGAACGGATCGAAAGAAGGGACTGGCGTTTGCAAAGGAGGTTTATCCCGGGCTGGTGAAATGGCACAATTACCTTCGGCGTGAACGGGATCCTCGGGGCGAGGGCCTCGTTTATATCCGTCACCCGTGGGAATCCGGGCAGGACAATTCCCCGGCCTGGGATCCGGTGCTGAAACGCATACAGCCCGATCCGGGGGATCTTCCCGATTACGAGCGCCGTGATACTGTTGCTGTGGACGCCGCCGAGCGCCCGACAAAACGGGATTACGACCGGTACGTCTACCTGGTCGACTTCTTCGGGAAACGGGCCTATGATGAAAACCGGATCCGCCGCGACGGGGCTCCGTTCATGGTGCAGGATGTATTATTCAACACGCTCTACTGCAAGGCAAACCGGGACCTGGCTGTTATCGCAGAATTGCTCGGCGAAGATCCGCGTCCCCACAGGAAGCAGGCCCGAAAAACGGCGGAGTCCATCAACCAAAAGATGTGGGACCAGGAACATGGGATGTATATCACCTACGATATGCATGCCGAACAGCAGATTCACGCCCATATACTCTCGGGCTTTCTGCCGATGCTGGCCGGGATCCCTGACGCAACCCGTGCCAAGCGGATGTGTGAATACCTGAACACTCACTGTTTTTGTCGCCTGGATGATGCCTGTCTGGCCGCGCCGAGCTATGATCGCAGCGGGCCGGGTTTCTCGGTCAGTAAATACTGGCGTGGGCCGGTTTGGATCAATATGAACTGGCGGCTGTGCCCGGGCCTCGACCGCTACGGGTATACCGGGTACGCGGACCGTATTCGTCGCTCCATCCTGCAATTATCCAACCGGGAGGGGTTCCGCGAGTATTTCGACCCGGATGATGGTCGCGGGTACGGAGCCGAGGGGTTCTCATGGTAGGCTGCCCTGTTACTGGACATTGTATTCCGTCACGGTTCGGAAATCAACCTGCCAGGCTGAACCAACAGAATTGCCCGGGATGGGAGCCTGGTTCGAATTGAAAATAATCTATCGTTGCAAAAAACGCTGCCATTTTATTCACCGTGCAGCGTTACCACCAGTTTCCGGCTTCCCCCGTTGTTTCGGTGCTCGCAGAGATATATGCCCTGCCAGGTGCCGAGATTCAGCCTGCCGCCGGTAACCGGTATGGTGACGGAATGTCCCAGCAGCGAGCTTTTGATGTGAGAAGTCATGTCGTCGGGGCCCTCGAGAGTGTGTTCATACAGGGAGGTGTCCTCCGGAACCATTCGTTTAAAATGGACAAAAAAGTCACGTCGAACCGAGGGATCCGCATTTTCATTGATCGTCAGGCTGGCACTGGTATGCTGGATGAAGATATGGGCGATGCCGGTGTCGATCTGGGTGATCTCCGGCACCTCGCGCACCACCTCGTCCGTAATGAGATGGTACCCTCGGGATTTTGGTGACAGCCGGATCTGTTTCTGATGCCACATAATTGCGTATATCGAAATTTGGATGTTAGCCGAATATACCCTGGATAGCGCCGCCGTCGTGGCTGATCGTTTGCCCCGTAACATAAGAGGCGAGGGGAGAGAGGATCCATGCGGCCAGGGAGGCGATCTCCTCCGGTTTGCCGAAACGACCTGCCGGGATCCCTTTTTCCATCGCCTCACGAACCTCTTCCGGGGATTTTCCACTGTCATCGCTCTCCTTTTTAATCACCCGTTCGATAGCCGGGGTATCGTGAGCTCCGGGGGCCAGCACATTTACGGTAATGCCGCGTCCGGCGACCTCCAGTGAAAGCGATTTCGCAAACCCTACCACGGCCGCGCGATACGAGTTGCTGAGCACCAGCTTGGGTATCGGCTGTTTGACAGATTTGCTCTCGACAAACAGGATGCGCCCGTATTCGTTGGCGTTGAAGTAGGAAACAAGCCGCAGTACCAGCTCGATCTTCCACCGAAGCACCGACTCGTACGCTTTGTCCCAGTCGTAGATCGCGGTTTCCAGGGGGGTAAGCGCGGGCGGTCCGCCCGCATTGATAACGGCCCCGTGCAGTCCGCGGTTGCCGATGGCGGTTTCAATCTTGTTGTGGGTTTCATCCTCCGTCAGGTCACCGACCACCAGACGTACCGCATCCCCGTAATCCTGCTGCAGTTCCTCCAGTTTGCCCTGCCGGCGGGCTACCGCAATGATATCGGCCCCCTCCTCAAGTAACTGTTCCGCAATGGCCCGGCCGAAACCGCTGCTGGCCCCGCAAACGAGAAAACGCTGGTTATCAATCTGTAAATCCATAGGCTTTGGTACTTGTCTGGGTTCATAAACGGTGGTTCAGCACTTCGCGGGACTCAAAACTCCCGGTAAAAAGTCACTCAAATTAGCACCAAATTCAAGATCAGATTCCGCAATTCCCGCGGCAGGCTGCCTGACGGTGAACAGACGGGCAATCCGGGGTTTTATGATCTGTTAAAACATTTAAATTGGGGATAATTAGTTTGACATATTGCACTTTATGCTAATATTAAGTTTTTCAATAACTTAAGCAGCGGGAATAATTTAAATTCAATCAACGGGATCTTTTCGGTAAAACCGGCATATCAAATGACCGGTGAATTGATTCATAACCTACGTTAAGGAGAAAAGGAGATTTACATGAGTTCTGCCACTATTGTCATTAAAAAAATGTACCGTACCATAGTTTTATCGTTGTTTTGCTGTTTGTTGATAGTGGGGATGGGTACAATTCAGGGAATAAGCCAGGACCTGGATGTGCCGTACGTGCCTACCCCGCAGCCCGTGGTCAATGAGATGTTAGAGGTAACCGGTGTGGGACCTGGTGACTATGTCATCGACCTCGGATCAGGTGACGGGCGAATCGTGATAACAGCGGCGGAGAAAGGAGCCGTCGGGCACGGCGTAGACCTGGACCCCCAGCGCATTTCGGAAGCCCGTGAAAATGCTGAAAAACGGGGAGTCGAAGATCGTGTGGTTTTCGTCAGGGAAGATATTTTTGAAACCGATATCAGACAGGCTTCGGTGATTACCATGTACC
>JAWVZC010000076.1:0-13823 GCA_033722415.1 Balneolaceae bacterium
GGTTCACAATTTGCAGGTCACCCAGGATCTGGGAGTCGAGCCCAACCGTCACCTGGAACAGGTGTTCGACGGCCTGGCGACCCTTTTTTTCAAATCCGAATTTGTGAAACTCGTCCAGGGTGCCTTCCGAATAGGTGATCAGCAGGCGGATCAGTTCTTCCGGGGCCGTATCCTTGGCAATGAGTTCGGTACGGTTACAGGTAGTGATGGCAAACAGGCTGGTAATCCCCTCGCGGATGGCTCCTTCGATGAGGTTTCGTTGTTCCTGGTCGCTCAGGCTGAATTTTTCTCGTACATCGATGGTCGCCTCCCAGTGGTTGACGCCCACCACGCAAAAATCGGCAAGTTCTTGTTCGGCCTGTTGCATCATACTAAGCTGTAACCTTCTGGTCCATATTTTTACCGGTTTCCGTTTCCGTTTCCGTTTCAGGTAACAGGTGAGCAATTTTCTTGTGCACCTCATCCGATAACGCCCGGATGTAGGAGGGGTGATCGTTCAGCCCTTCCATAACAACCAGGTTTTCAAATTTATATCCCTTTTCCTCGAGATCCTCCTTCAGTTCAACCCCCAGTTCATACAGGGTTTCGATATGATCGGTCACAAACGCGACCGGCACCATCAGGAAATTTTTGATTCCGTACTCGATATGCCGTTCAACGAGCTCGGCCGTGTTGGGCTGGGTCCATTTCTGGGGCCCGACTTTCGACTGGTAGCCGAGCCAGTAGGGCTCATGGTAATTGCGCATCTCCATGATCGCCTCCATCGTTTCCTTGATTTCTGCCGTGTAGGGATCCCCGCTTTTAACCTCGAGCATCGGTGTACCGTGCGCGCTGAAAATCAGGTGCGTTTTATTGCGTGTCTGCTCATCCATGGCATCCAGCGCCTGGTCTATGCGGCTGTTCATCGCCTCGAGGTAGTGGGGATTGAGGTAGTAGTTTTTGACATGAAACTCTTTCCACGGCGTGTTTTCCCCAAACTTCTGTTCCCGCTTTGTCTCCCAGTCGCGAAAACTGCTTCCGGTGGTGGTCCAGGAGAACTGGGGATAGAGAGGAACCATGACCGCGTGGGTAATACCGTCGTCCACCATGTCCTGCATCGTTGTTTCAGCATACGGGATAAAATAGCGCATGCAGGTATAAACGTGAGGTTCCACTGATTCCGGCAGGGTATTTTTCAGGTGTTTCTCGAGGCTCCTGCGCTGCAGCTCCGTCAGGCTGTTGATGGGAGAGCAGCAGGTGGATACCACCCTGTTTTTACGATTGGGACAGTGCCGGTTGCCGGTACATCCTTTCGGGCATCCGTTGATCTCCTCGTAATCTTCCGCCACATTGGGAGCGCGAAATTTTGAAATAATCTTTGCAAAAAAATCTTGCAGCCGACCTCCGCCGAGTTTGATGATATCTTCATCGCGAAACAGGTTGTACAGGAACGGGCGAACATAATCCTCCCCGGTAGGTCCGCCGAGATTCATCAAAACAACACCCAGCTTGATTTTCTGGTCTGGCATAAACGACTAATTTATTGGTTACTACATGCTCTGACAGGAACAAATGCAGTTATACTGCACTCTTTTTCAGCCTTCTAAATAAATAAATCTTTTGTGAAGGAAATTTGAAGAGTTGCACCCCCCGCCCTATTTAGAATGATTCTAGCTTACCAGCGGTGAGCGAGCGTGTAGATCAGGCGGCAGGCAGGCGAAACCAGAAAGTAGATCCGGCATCGACCTCACTTTTTACATGGATATCACTACCGTGGGCATTTAGAATGCTTTTCACCACCGCCAGTCCCAGCCCGGTCCCCCCCTTGTCGCGAGAACGCGCCTTGTCGGTTCGGTAGAAACGATCGAAAAGCCGTTCCAGGTGTTCTTCGGAAATGCCGATGCCGGTATCCTTAACCTCGATCTTCACCGTCCCGTTATGCCTGGCGTACTTCAGGCTGATGCACCCCTCATTGGTATATTTAACGGCGTTCGATACCAGGTTGTCGATCACCTGCTCGATTTTGCCGGGATCCCCTTTTACCGGGCAGGAGTGGGTGTCAACCTGCAGCCTGACCGATTTTTCCTCGGCCTGGTCCCCGTAGAGCTCGTTGATGTGGTTGCCGATCTCCGACAAGTCAAAGGTCTGCTCCTCAATAAAATACTCGTCTGAGTCATACCGCTGCAGGGTTACCAGGTCTTTGTAGAGACGGCCGATCCGCTCTGTCTGCTTTTGGGCATTCTTCAGGTATTTTTTTCGCTGCCTCTCCGGCAGATCCTCCATCTCCAGCAGCTCCAGGGCCCCGGAGATGGTATGCAGTGGATTGCGGATCTCGTGCGTGATATCCGCGAAAAACTGCTGCTGCTTTCGGGCCGATTTTTTAATTTTCTGGGTATCTTCGCGCAGGCGCGAGGCCATCTGATTGAGAGATTCCGCCAGCGTGCCGAATTCGTCGTTTCGATTCAGGTCGATCTGCTTGTTGACATCCCCGGAGGCTATTTCCCGAGCCACGTTTTTAATCTGGGTGATCGGCTTAGTCAGGTACCGCGCAATCCAGATGCTGACACCGATAACTAGCGCAATGGAGATAAACATGCCGTAGTAGATGATCCAGCGTATCGTTTTTATCGGGGCATATATCTGATCCTTGAACTGGCTTACCCGAATGTATTGCGCCGCGTTACCGGTATTTGGCAGGTAGGCGTAACTGATCACTTTCTCATGTTCCGGTTCATTCTGAACAAGGGGCACTTTGTTGCGGGCCTCCAGAGTGATTTGAAGGTCGTGCGGAAGATACTGCTCCAGATCGGTCAAACCGGTATCCGGGTAGGCAGCGAATCGCACGCCATCGGCATCAAACAGGGCGAGCTGGTAGCCGGAGGTTTGGGCCACTTCCCGAAAAGAGCGATCGAAACCATCCCCGGTGGAAAGGTTTTCAATGGTCACGGCCAGCCACTGCGTGTCCTGGTTCAGCTGCCGGACCCCCTCCTCCAGCATGTAGTTGCGGATAAACAGGATCGAGTAACTGCTGATGGCGGTAATGCCGAATATCAGCAGCAGTATGAATGTCCATGCCAGCTTCGACCGTATGCTCATTGGTTCTCTTGTTTCAACCGGATTTTTCGCGAACCAGCACAACCCGGGGTTACGGTGCCTGGCCGCTCGCAAATTTGTTCACATCGACAATTATCTTCTGCAGTTCCGTATCAACGGATTCGGGACCGCTTGACACGATCTCGGTTACCCGGGTATTCATCAAACACCCACCAGGTCGCGGTTGAGCCCATAACCGATACCCCGATAGGTTTTGATGATCTTACCGGCTTCCCCCATTTTCAGCCGCAGGTTTTTTACATGTACATCCACTGTGCGATCAAAGACAAAATGGTCGTCTTCGGTAATATGCTCCAGAATCTCCTGCCGGCTGTACACTCGCTTGGGATTTTGGTAAAAGAGTTCAATCAGGGTATACTCGGTCGAAGTCAGATCCACTTTCTCTTCATCAACGAATAGCTCCTTGGCATCCACGTCAAGATAGGTGTTACCATACTGCAGCCAGTTGGCTTTTTGCGGATTTTGACGCCTCAGCAGTGTTTCAACATGGGCTTTCACCAGGTTGAGACTGGCCGGTTTCGAGATGTAGTCGTCCGCACCGAGTTCGAGTCCCTCGATTTCATCCTTCTCTTTGTCTTTGGCTGTCAGAAAAATTACGGGAATATCATTCAGCACGGGATGATTCCGGATGCGGCGGCAGATCTCCTTACCGTCAACGTTGGGCACCATGATATCCAGAATGGCGATGTGGATATCGCTGGCATTGCGGTCTATCAGGTCCAGCGCCTCATTGCCCTCGTTGGCAACCAGCACTTCATAGTCGTTCATTTCCAGAAAGTTGGCCAGCATTTCGGCCGGTTCCTTTTCGTCTTCTACCAGTAAAATGGTGTGTTTATGTGGCAAAATCTGTCGTTTTGTTACAATTACCGCGAAAAATACAAAAACTTATCTATAAAACAGGGGCAAAAGAGAAAAGAAAGATGTTACTGTCGAGATTAAGCGCTCATTACCTTATCATCCAACAGGATATATTATATGCAAAAATCAGCCGATTAATGTCGTTTAAAAACAAGGTTGTCTGGATTACAGGGGCTTCCTCCGGGATAGGTGAAGCGTTGTCATATGCCCTGCACCGTCGGGGTGCAAAACTGATTTTATCATCACGACGACGTGAGAAACTCGAGCAGGTGCGCGCTAACTGCGGCGGTAACCCGGACCAGGTTAAGGTAGTTCCGCTTGATCTGGCCGATGCCGATGCTATTCCGAAGGTGGCCGAACAGGGTATTTCAGCATTTGGTCACGTCGATTTTCTGTTCAACAACGGGGGCGTCAGCCAGCGTGCCCTGGCCGTCGAAACTGAAATGGAGATCGTACGCGAGATGATGGAGATTAATTTTTTCGGCACGGTGGCCCTGACCAAAGCGATATTGCCCTCCATGATTACCCGAAAAACAGGTCACATTGTGGTCACCAGCAGCGTGATGGGGAAATTCGGCACCCGCCTGCGGTCCACTTATTCCGCTTCAAAACATGCGCTCCACGGGTGGTTCGACAGCCTGCGCCAGGAAGTGTATGAACACAACATCAGTATTTCGCTTGTTTGTCCCGGCTTCATCAAAACTAATGTTACCATCAACGCCCTTGAAGGGGACGGTTCCAAACACGGCAAGATGGGCGAAGGACAGGAACACGGAATGAAACCGGAGGAGTTTGCCGAAAAGCTGCTGCCAAAAGTTCTGAAGGGGCGCGAGGAGATCTACATCGGCGGCAAGGAGATCTTTGCGGTTTACCTGAAGCGTCTTTCACCAGCCCTGCTCAATTCGCTGCTCAGGAACATGGATGTAACCTGAGGAAATACCAGGCAGAACCTGCAACATTCAGTAAGTATCGAGAGCGCAGCCGGGGTTACCCGCTTTCCGAATGAAGGAGTTGAAACAACTGGCCCGCAATATCAAAGATGTTGGTTCCCTCCGGATCGCCGGCCAGCTGCTGATTCTCCAGGATGATAATGGTCCACTGCTCCCCGGGCACACGCAGCAACAGGCTATTGAACCCGGGATTTGATCCCCAGTGCCACTGAATTTGGTACGGCTGGCGGTCCGGCCGAGAATTGCTTGAAAACGTAAACGGATTTTTCAGGAACTGGGTCACCTCATCCGGATAGGATGCGCCCACCACCCAGCCATATCCGTAATTTCCGCGCCCGGCACTCATCATGCTCGTTCGGCTTTCCTCAGAAAGAAGCCGGTCGTTGTAGTAGAGCTGTTCCCAGCGGTAAAGATCTTCCACGACGGAAAAGATACCTCCTGCAGCATACGAAGTTGATGGACTGTGATACGGGGCTTTCTCATAATAGCCGTTGGAAAGCCGCTCATAACCCTCCGCCATACGCGGTACCACCATCCGGTTAAACAGGTAACCCGTTCTTTCAAGTCGGCCCGGACGGGTAATCTGGTTTTGGAGCACCCTGCTGTACGACATGCCGGTTACATTTTCGATAATCATCCCCAGCAGGTAGTAGTTTGAATTACTGTAGCGGAACCGGGTACCGGGCTGAAACTCCAGCCCCCGTTCTGCAATAATTTGTACAAAATCCTGAGGCTGCCAGTCCACCCGGCTGGTGGTATCTGACCATGCGGCGAAATCGGTGTAATTGGGAATACCGGAGGTATGATTCAGCAGTTCATGAATCGTTACATCGGCGGCATACCCGGACGGGTAATCCGACAGATATGCCGAAATCGGGTCATTCAGTGACAGGTTGCCCCGTTCCGCCAGCTGCAGCACCAGGGTTGCCGTGAATGGTTTCGTCAGAGACGCCAGCTGAAAGCGGGTATCGGCGGTGTTCGGGATCTCCCAGGATCGATTGGCCAGCCCGTACCCGTCGGTAAAGACCTCTCCCTCCCGTGCTAGCAGTACCGATCCGCTGAACAGGTTTTTCTCCTCGTAGATCGAAAGCAGGCTGTCAGCCTGATCAAATAGGGTGGATTGAGCAGCTGCAGAACCGCCGAGAGTGGTCACCAGTAAAACACTTATTAGCAGTACCCTGATCATATGCTCGAACCTAAATTGTTCCATCCACACAACATTCAGACGTAAACAGACAGGTATCATAACCGTATTTACCCGAGGTTTTTCCGCTTGTTCAGATAGGCCAGCAGGGCCAGGTCAAAGGAGCTCTGGGTATCAATTTCCTCAAAATCTATCTGGAATTCACTGCATGCCATCCTGAAGCGGTGCGTGTATTCTGCCACTTTGCTCTTGTAATCCTCTCTTACCTGGGCGGGAACCACCTCCATTTCGGCTCCGGTCTCCATATCCTCCAGGCGAAACCGGTGGTCGGAAAAGTCGAGGTCGCGTTCACTTCTTTTCTCCATCACATTAAAGAGCAGTACTTCGTGCTTGCGATGCCGCAGGTGTTTCAAAGCCGATATCAACTGCTCATGTTTGTCCACATTTTCAAACAAATCCGTCACAATCACCACCAGGCTGCGGTGGTTCAGCCGTTCGGCCACTTCATGAATCACCTTGGCAGAAGCGGTTTTTTTGCGATCTGACACGCCCTTCTCTTCCTCTTTGAGTCGTTCTTCGAGCTCACCGAAAATCAATCGCAGATGGGAGTAGGATGACTTGGCAGGGATGAAAGTCTCAATGTCATCACTAAATGAAATCAACCCGGTGGCATCGCGCTGCCGGTGCATCAGGTATAGCAATGCTGCACCAAAATTGATACCGTACCGCAGCTTTGACCACGTAGCGAAGTGTTTAAAATACATGGAACTGCTGGTGTCCAGAAGCAGGTAGGCCCGAAGGTTGGTCTCCTCCTCGTACCGTTTTACGTAAAATCGTTCGGTTTTGGCATACACTTTCCAGTCTACGTGTTTCAGATCATCCCCGAAGTTGTAGGGGCGATGTTCCGCGAACTCAACACTAAAGCCGTAATATGGACTTTTATGCAGACCGGAAATAAAGCCTTCCACTATTTTTCGGGCCCGCAGTTCAAGCGGTGCAAGCTGCGAGAGCAGTTCCGGATTAAGCAGCATGAAACGGAATTAGTTTGGGAGTCATATGAATGTCAATCCAGTCACAATATTTACAGTATCCCTATTTACCGGCTAAATGAAAAATATTTTTTTGAAAACAATCCGAATTCAGCCAATGCAGAGGCTTGTTTATTCGGAAGCAGAAATTATTATCTTTTGGGCCGGTACGATCAGGGAACTTGACCAAACGCTAAAATCAACGAGACTTATGGCAAAGGTACTATCAAGCGCAGAACAGGTCGATTTTTCGATTTATGACTTGCCGACCATGCCGCTGCCCCGCCGGGTTCTGATGGTGGAACCCACCTACTTTTCGGTTGATTACGTCATCAACCCGCATATGGCGGAGAACGTGGGCACGGTGAACAAAATGGAGGCCAGCAACCAATGGCAGGTAATCGCGGATCGTTTTGAGCAGATCGGGCTTCCGGTTGAAACTGTAAAAGGAGAAGAAGATCTTCCGGACATGGTGTTCTGTGCCAACCAGAGCCTGCCCTTTCTCGACGGCGACGGAAACACCCACGTAGTGATGAGTATTATGCACTCCGATCAGCGCAAAAAGGAGGTCCCCTATATCGAGCAGTGGTACCGGCAAAACGGGTATGCCGTGCACCATCTCGATCACGGTAACATCACCGACTTCGAGGGATGTGGTGATGCGATCTGGCATAACGGCCGCAGGCTGCTATGGGGCGGGTACGGATACCGCTCGTCGCTGGAGGCCTACCGCGTAATTTCGGAGCTGTTTGAACTGCCAGTAATTACCCTTCAGCTGGTCGATGAAGCATTTTACCACCTCGACACCTGCTTATGTGTGCTGAACGAGACCACCGTCTTGATCTATCCCGGTGCCTTCACCGACGAGGGACTTCGGTTGATAAATTCGGTATTCGGCCGGGTAATAAAAGCCACCGAATACGAGGCCAAAAAACAATTTGCATGCAACGCCACGTGCCCCGACGGAAATAATGTCATCATCCAGAAAGGATGTACCGATACGGTAACAAAACTCCGGGATGCCGGGTTTGCCGTGCATGAAGTGGACACCTCCGAATATCTGAAAAGCGGCGGCAGCGTGTTTTGCATGAAACAGATGGTGTGGTAGCGACCTTTTAACAAACAGGGGTTTCGGCCTTCACACGTCTCCTCTTTTATTCTCCCAAAGGGTCGGGGATGAGTATTCTAAAGGTCTCCGGCAGTTGCCATGCCCCCTTTCCCTAACTCGTTTTTCTCAGAAAAATACGTGTTAATCCCTTTTGACTTATTGACAATCAGAGACTTGTACCAAGTATAACAACCCGGTTTTTCTACCAGTGTGTGAATCGCTGCGATATGTTCTCCTCAGCTACGTTGCCCTGACAAAGGTTTCTCAACATACCACCGTATCGTCTCCGGAGCCATTGTCGGGAGAACACCGGGTGAGTGGAAAATTTAACAGCAGGTTATCGCCTGTAAGAGGCATGTTGTCGTTAAAAACGACAAAAATTACTGGCTGACTTATATTACCAGAATTTTACCCTGAATATTTATGGGAGGTACCTGCCAACATTTTCTGCATTTCATGAATCGGACATTACGAAGTCTCCCGAGTGTTCTTATATTTTATGCACCATAAAAAAAGCCTGCTCTGGAGAGAGCAGGCCCTGTAGCAGAATACTGAAAATGTTCAGCCTATTTGTAATCCAGACTTTGCACGTTTATCGCACTAAGTCCCTTGGGCGTTTCCTCCACATCAAATTCCACTGCTTCGTCGTCTTCCAACCCCTGGTTAGGGCCAAGATTTTCGACATTGTTTCGGTGAACGAAGACATCTTTACCGCCTTCATCCGGTTTAATGAATCCAAATCCTTTTTGGGTATCGAAAAATTTTACTTTGCCTTGTTGTGACATTGTATCGTAGTGTGTTTTGCACCTGTACTGTTTATCTAATGAAAGGAGTTGTTTTAACGCGTCTTTCCAAAACACAATCAGGTGGGTAATTAAATATAACGTTACATGGTACGCTTATTTTCAGTAAAAACCTACTTTTTTTTAAATTATTCCAAGAATGGGATCCACCCGGGACAATAATTGGCCTATATACCCCTGACATGGATTATTCCCTATACAAGTGACCCCCTGAATAATGGCCAAATTACCCCTTTGGTTCGAACTTCTCATCATTTTTGCCGCCGTAGCAGGGCTTACCGACCACACAGATATCTGAATGTTCGGCTCAGTTGATCCCATGTTTAAACTTTGCTGAGTGTCACTGCCTTTTCACTTGAACACCTCCATAAATTTCTCTTCATCATCGGTAGTCCCCACCATCACCAGTTCGCATTGATCTGATATCTTAAACTCAGGATCTGGGTTAATTACCTGCTGACCATCTTCCCTTATCGACAGGATGTTACAACCGGTCTGCTGCCGTATATTTGATTCAACAAGCGTTTTGCCGGCCAGCCCGGCAGGCGTTTTGGCAGTAAAAATATTCAGCCCCTCGGCAACAACAATAATATCGTTGCGCTCAAGGATATTAAAAATGGCATTTGCACCCATAGTGGCATACGAAAGCACAAAATCAGCTCCTGCACGATGCAGTGTGGATACATTACGCTGCAGGGTGGATCGACTGATGATCTGAATATTAGGCCGCAATTTTCGCGCATAGATCGTCAGATAAATATTCATGTCATCGTCGTGCGTGGTAATCAAGATACAGGGGGCTTCCCGAATACCAGCCTTCTCCAGGATACTGAAATCTTCGGCAGGACCCAGAATATAGCGGTCATCTTTTTTCATGCGCTCCGGGTTTTTGTCGATAATGCGGTAATCGAGCCCGCGCTCATCAAAGGCTTCGGCTATGCCCCGTCCCACGCGACCCGCCCCGACGATGATTACCGGGTTGTCATTGGCCCGGTATATAGCCATAAGTTCATCGTAGGTTCTGAGCTGCTCCGGTGAGCCGGCCATAATAAGTACACTTTCATTTTTGATTTCAAGCTCGGGGTGTGGTTTGTGAAAATTTCCCCGCTCCCAAATTCCAACCAGGTTTATGCCCATTTGCTCTCTGAGCTTGCTTTCTTTTAGTTTTTTGCCGGCCAGTGGCGTTTGGTAGGCCATCGCTTCGGCAATAACCAGTTGATCGAAACGCCCAATCACGTGCACACGACTATCCTGGCCAATCGTTCTTCGGGAAAGTGCCCGCCCCATCATATCTCCCAACCGTATTACGTGGGTACTACCCGCCATCTTAAGAAGATCGAGGGAATCCGGTGAGTTGACCGTAGACACAATCGTGACCTCCTCATCAAGTTCGCGCACTGTATTGCAGATGTTGGAATTCACCATATCCGAACCGGTGGCTACCACCATAGCCGCCTGTGTTATCTGCAGCTTCGCGTAGGTTGCAGGGTCGTCCAGGTCCCCGTACACAACATTGAATCCCTGATCATGATATTCCAGCGCTTTTGACAATTCTCTTTCCAGCAGTACATACGAATAGTTGTACTGTTCCAGCTTGTTCATCAGGGCCCGGGTAATTGGGTTATAGTGCGTAATAATAACATGATCAACGGTATCTTTCGGCAGTTCCCTCGGTGCCCGCGCTTTGGATTGCGCTTCCAGCCACGGTGCGTAAAAAAATTGAATGAAGGTAAAGGGAAGAAGAATAAGAAGTGATACCATACCTGTGATAAGAACAATTACTGAAAATGCACGTCCTAAATCGCTGGTAAAGGTGATATCACCAAATCCAAGCGTGGACATGACGGTGAGTGTCCAGTAGAAACCGGTAATCCAGCTGTGGTACTGTCCTTCATATTCCATGATGTAATGGAACAGGACCGAATACAGCAGGATGACCAGTGCAAGCACCCCCATAAACCGCCCAAGCCGTTTCAGGTTATACCGGGTATCGCGGCTTGAAATTATTTGAGTAAGCTGTGAAGTAAAAAATTTCAATGGTCAACATGTTATTTAATGATGAGATCAAATCATAGTCCATTCCAGTGGTAAAAAAAGTTGAATCCTTATTTAAAACGGGCTGAAATTCTCAATGTTCATTGGGAAACGTTGTATAACCGTGACCGATTTTGAGGTCACCGGTTGTGGTTGGTTACCTTGCCTGTGCAACACCAGCAGGATAAACAGCAGGTATCGCCCCTGGTCGCGCAGAGACCCATCAAATGTGAGCAATCGAACGGCAATCTTATTACATGTTGTGCGTATAAATGAAAAAATCGGTTTCTGTGATCGAATAGTCCCTGCTTGTTACGGAACATAGCGTGGTCTTTCAACACTGACGCTATACTCGCACACCTACTCGTTTGGGTTAGTTGCCCGCCTGGTTGTATTATAATATCTTCGTTCTTTGTTTACCAATAACTAATTTTCCGGATTCCTGCGATTTTTCCTCTGCTTTTCCGGAAGGCTTTCCCCTGGAACCTGGAAATATATTTTACCCTCCTATTGACACTTATTATTAAAGTGTGATAATATGATCTTTTGCCGACAGCCATTCCATTCCGGCCTGCGGCACGTATGACAACAATAGTTCACAAAACATTTCAGAAAGCAGAATCATATGCGATTCGCAATATACCACCAGACTATACCGGTATTGTTATGTCTTTTTTTCATCATCTCCTGCAACGAAAATTCTACAGGAGGGCAGGAAACCGATTCCCCGGTCGGACTCTGGGAACTCAACTCAACCGAGGGCGATATTAACTACGTAGAGATCACCGATGAGATAGTCACTACGTTCGATTACCAGGGTGACGAAGCAGACATGGGTGACGATTGTTACCTAATCAGCAACGACGAGATCCTGCAGATCAGCGGGAATATCTACCGGTTCCCCGACCCGTTCGATACCTCAAAAACGATTGACGTGGAAATTCTGGCAACCGGTAACACGCTCACAGTAAACCAACCATTCGGTGATATTACCATTACGCTTCGGTATACCCGGTTTAATGGGGATTCCGGTTCATTTACCCCGGAATGCCCCGGTGAAGTTGTAACCGGTTCTGTCAACCGCATGATATTTTGATTCCAGTACGCGAACATTGGAACCAGGGTGCCTCCGGTCAGGCGCCCTGCCTGTTTCTCTGAATAGTTTTGAAAATCGATTCGGGAGTTTATATATTTGACCAGTTTTGGACACAAAAAACTGCACATACAATCCGATCAGCGTTTGCATTATAGAATGAAGCCCGATGTTATACCCAGGTTATTATTTAAGAAGCACAGGGCTTTCGTTTTTTTAATTTTTTTGATCACTTCTCCTCTTTCCGCTTTCCCCAAATCCGACACAATTTTTGTTGTCGGATTTTTTTTAGATATCAACCGCAACATACAACCAGACGTCCACCAGAATAATGTCTCTCTATCCACGTGACAAAGCGATTATAGCACTCTCCGACGGTACCGTCGAGCACGGGTACGCCATCGGCAAGAAAGGTACGACCGGGGGCGAACTCTGTTTCAACACCAGTATGACCGGGTACCAGGAAATTTTTACCGACCCCAGCTACCACGGCCAGCTGATGATGATGACCTATCCGCATATCGGTAATTACGGTACGATGAGTCGTGACGACGAGGCACGCAAAGTGATGATTTCGGGACTCATTGTCCGGTCCTTCTCCTGGGAGTACAGCAATCCGATGGCCGATGGCAGCCTGCAGGAATACCTGGAACGGAATAATGTCATCGGTATCACCGGTGTCGACACCCGCAAGCTGGTGCGCCACATTCGCACCAAGGGCGTGATGAACGCGGTCATTTCATCCGAAGAATACAACGAAGACAGCCTGATTCAGCAGGCCAGGGACTGGCCCAGGATGAAGGGACTGGAACTGGCCACCAGGGTTACGCGGCAGGAACCGCAAACCATCCACAGCGAAGGCCCCTACAAGGTAGCGGCCTTTGATTATGGGATTAAGCAGAATATCATCAACAACCTGGTGGGACGAGGGTGCACGCTTCGGATTTTTCCCGCAAAAGGTGACTTTACCGATGAAATAGAATCGTGGGGGCCGGACGGATTTTTCTTCAGCAATGGGCCGGGAGATCCCAATGCAACCAGTGAGTATGCCCTCAAAACGGTGCATTACGCCAGGGAAACCGGGAAACCGATTTTCGGAATCTGCCTGGGACACCAGCTGATGGCCCTCTCGGAGGGTATTCCCGTCAAGAAAATGTACGTGGGCCACCGGGGAGCCAACCAGCCGGTTAAGAACGAGGAAACCGGGAACGTGGAAATTACCACACAAAACCACGGTTTTGCGGTGGATGAAGATGCACTCGACGAATCAACAGTGGAGATTACCCATACCAATCTTAACGACAATTCGATCGAGGGGCTGCGGTTCAAAAATTTCCCGGGATTCTCGGTTCAATATCACCCGGAAGCCTCACCAGGGCCGCACGATTCGGCTTACCTTTTTGACCAGTTTCTGGACATGATCCGACAACACAAAGGGGAGCTGGTTCAGTAGCTGTCACTCTTCACCCGGCTTGGGGTGCACCGTATTCCGGCCGGCACAACGGTTAATCAACTAATTTGAACGGTATAAACACTACAAGCTAACGAAAGAATGCCACGACGCGACGATATCCATAAAATTCTTATCATCGGATCAGGACCTATTGTAATCGGCCAGGCCGCAGAGTTTGATTATTCGGGATCCCAGGCCTGCCGCTCGCTGATGGACGATGGATACGAGGTGGTGCTTATCAACTCGAATCCCGCCACCA
>JAWVZC010000077.1:0-13750 GCA_033722415.1 Balneolaceae bacterium
AGAAGGTCCGCGTTATCCACAAAAAAGATGTGGCCGCAGGATATCCCAAAACACTGCTGCCAAAAACGTTGTATAAAAAATATCCCAATGCAGCAACAAAATTCAAGTGGCACTACCTGTTCCCATCCCCAAAAAGAGCGAAAGATCCGCGTTCCGGGCTGGTTCACCGGCATCACATTTCAAATTCCTATATCCAGAAAAAAGTGAAACAGGCAGTGGATAAATCAGGTATTGCCAAACATGCCTCCTGCCACACGTTCCGGCACTCTTTCGCCACGCACCTGCTCGAAAACGGCTACGACATTCGCACCGTGCAGGAACTTCTGGGGCATAAAAATGTGGAAACAACAATGGTTTACACCCACGTACTTAACAAGGGAGGCAAAGCCGTGCAGAGCCCGCTGGATGGCATTTAGTGCAGGTACTGGGTATACCTGAATTATTTAACCTTCCTCAATACGCCACTAACATATGAAATCGCCGGCTGGTGAAATTTTTGTTGCGTTCCCTCCGCTGGAGCTAGAACCATTTGAACTCAATCCGCTGGAAAACACGGATTTCAACCAACAAATGGTTTCTTTAACGCTCCAGCTACGGGCACTTGAGTCAACAAAAATTTCAAAGGCCGGTAAAAAACCCCCTTCTCGTATCTATTTATTACATCTCTTAACCCGAGTTCACGTTATGTAGTTTCCCCGGGTTGGGTCGAGATTTTGTAACAAATGAACCATTTGTGCACTTTCGAAGCAGGGACCAAAACCCGGGCAGGGGAATCACTCATTTCATCTTACACGTTACCGGTAATACTGGTTTAGCCTGCTTTTTTTCTTACCAAGAAACTAGTTAGTCGGCGATGTGTCCCGGTAATTGTCCCGTATTCGTGATATTGGCAAGCTCTTGTCGGGAGAACGCAGCAGTCAGACCTATTTCGTGGCTTACTCTTTGTGACAGGTATTTCAGTCCGAAAATCAATGTGACGTATTGTGTAACATAGCATTACATGAATTCAACACTAATTTTGTAAGAATACGGTCTAACCGAAATAGGGGGGCAAGCCTGAGCTATGGCAATACCATGAAAATACCTGCCGGAAGGGCTCCTGGAAGTTCAGTGATGCGGCATGGTCAGATTAAAAATGGGAAGATTCGTCTTCACCTGCAGGTAATGGTAGCATAGTTGTTCATTCGGTTCATATAAGGGGAGAAATATTGAAATGGCAAGCGGGGAATTGTCATCAAGATAAAAACCCGGCAGTAACGCCGATTTTCATTTCTCATCTACATGCAGAACCGTCTCCGGAAAGAGTGCCCAAGAGAGGACTCGAACCTCCACGGGGTTAAACCCCACATGCTCCTGAAGCATGCGCGTCTACCAATTCCGCCACTTGGGCATAGTTTCGAGCAATTCCAAAACGTGTGCAAATATAGGGAACTTGCGGGGGCAAATTCAATACTTTCTGCCAATTAAATTTTCCTCTTTCCCAAAAACTGGTTTCCTTGTTTGTCGAAAACAAACGGGAACTGCACAGGCATATGATGAGCAACAGTTCGTACGAACTACGCCCCAAAGCGGGCCTTGGCACCGGCCTTCTCCTTTTCGTGGTGCTTCTGCTGCTGCCCGCCCCTGAAGGGCTCTCCGACGAGGGCTGGCGCACAGCTGCGGTAGCCCTCCTCATGGCGGTCTGGTGGATAACCGAGGCGATCCCGATCGCCGCCACGGCCCTGCTGCCGATCGTGCTGTTGCCGGTACTGGATGTGGTTGCCATCGGTGAGGCCACCTCGCCCTACGCCAACCCGCTGATCTTCCTGTTTATGGGCGGGTTCGTGATCGCCATTGCCATGGAGCGTTGGGCACTGCACCGGCGTATTGCCCTCAACATCGTGCACCGGGTCGGCACGAAGCCCACATCCATCATCATCGGGTTTATAATCGCGTCCGCTTTCCTGAGCATGTGGGTCAGCAATACCGCCACCGCCCTGCTGATGCTGCCGATCGCGCTGTCGGTGCTCAACCTGGTGGACCGGCAGGCGATAGCTAACGAAGAACCCGGCACCGGCACCGGTAAGATGAATTTCGAGATCGTTTTGTTGCTCGCTATCGCCTACGGCTGCAATATCGGGGGGATGGGCACTATCATCGGCACGCCGCCTAATGCACTGCTGGTGGGATATATGAGCGAAAACTACGGCGTGGAGATCAGCTTCCTGCAGTGGCTCTCGGTCGGCCTGCCGATAGTACTGGTGTCACTGCCGGTGATGTACCTGACCCTCACGCGGATCGTCTACCCGATCAGGCTGGTGGAGCTGCCGGGAGGACGCGCCTTTTTCGATGCGGAGCTGCAGCAACTGGGACCGATTTCGGAGCCCGAGAAAAAGGTGGCCGCCATCTTTGCCGTCACCGCGCTGCTGTGGGTGACGCGACCGCTGCTGACCGGGGTTCTGCCGGGGCTGTCGGATGCGGGAATTGCCATCGGGGCGGCGGTGACCTTTTTCCTGGTGCCCGTCAACTTCCGGGAGGGCACATTCCTGCTGGAGTGGACCGACCTGCAGGAGCTGCCCTGGGCGGTTCTTATTCTCTTTGGCGGCGGCCTCAGCCTGGCCTCGGCAATCAACGACACCGGCCTGGCGGCGTGGATCGGCGAGGGGGTGGGAGCGCTGCAGGCGTGGCCGGTTATCCTGCTGCTGGGCGTTATCATCCTGATGGTGGTGTTCCTTACCGAGATGACGAGCAATACCGCCACGACCGCGGCCTTCCTGCCGATCCTGGCATCGGTGGCGGTGGGACTCGGAGAAAACCCGATGCTCTTTATTGTGCCGGCCGCGCTGGCCGCCAGCTGCGCCTTCATGCTGCCGGTGGCCACGCCGCCCAACGCCATTGTCTACGGGAGCGAAAAAATTACAATTCCGGAGATGTCGAAAGCGGGCACATGGATGAACATGATCTTCATCCTGCTGCTGACGCTGGCTTCGTTTACGCTGCTGACCTGGTTTTTCAGCGTGGAGGTGGGCGTGCTGCCGGAATGGGTTGAGGCGATTCCTTCGGGATGAGTGATCCGGTTGAAGGGGGGATCGGACCGGGATGGTGAGAGCGGGGTGATTACCGGTTCAAAACACCCAGGAATAACTGACTTTGGCATAACCGGTTCGGCTCTGCATCTTCAGCCGGTGGTTATTGCGTGCCCCGTAGCCGCTGGAATAGCCGAGGAACAGCTTCGATTGCGGGTTCACCCTGTACGAAAACAGAAGCTGGTAGAACGGCGATTCCGTCGATCCATCTGTTACACCGGGGTCCCGGTAGTTCTCCGGATTGCGATCCGCCCGGCGTTACTGGAAAATTGACCGCAGAAACACATTTTTATTGAAGTGATAAACCAGGGTTGTTCCCAGCAGGTATGTGGTGAATGTGGGGCGTCCCCCGTACGACAAGCGTTGCATGTTCGGATCGATCTCGATATTCAGGTGCCTGCTGATATTCAAATTAAACCCGGGATGGATAATCAGTTCATTCGACTGCCGTACATTGGTATAATCCGGGGCTTCACCGTACGCTGCGAAGAGTCTGAATTTGGAAAGCAGCCCTGCGGGTTGCACCCGGAAAAATAACACACCGCCCACCATGCCTGAAAACATCTTGTCATTTACCCGCTGTTCCTCCACGTCATAACGCAGAAACAGTTCGCTCTGAAACGCCCCCCCGGTACGTCCCGGAAACGGCCACCGAACGATCGGTCAGCAAACCTGTTTGATCGGTTGTAACCTCGTAGGACGGTCCAACCCGGAGGGTGCTGAACCAGTGATCTGAGCCCCCGCGAACCACCCGTTCTCCGCCCAGATGTACAGTCCTGAAGTTTGACCGCGGGAAGAACCCGTTGTCATTGCGAAAACCCGGCGATATCGCGGTGTATTCTACACTGCCGGACCAGTGCCGGCTGCCGTGGCGGTAACAGGTGATGCTTATACTTATGCCCACTTATGCCCAGACACTAGTGAAACTTCAGCTGTATTCACAGTCGGGCCGGCCCCATTCCGTGACTATTGCCGACCACAATCTTGTTGAACGGGTAAGGCGAATAAGTGAAAAAAACGCACAGGTTCCGGATCAGGCTGCATTGAATACAAGTTGTTCGCTATCCCTGCTAATTTTGCTGGTTACGACCTGCTGCACACACTGGAATTCCTACCATCTCCACTATTCTCACACCCTGACCGAGCATGCTGGTCAAATGGAAACAGTACTTTTGGACCCGAACCAGAGAAACAGCATTGATTCGTAACCTCGGTTCTAACCTGCATTTCTCGCGAAAATTATTTCAGATTTCTTGTAATGCTCTGATATACGGTGAGTTACAGTTGTTTTTTGACTACAAGTGGCATACCGGCAGGTAGTGGACTGCGAAAATATCCCGTCTGCTGGGTTGAAGGTGGAAATAGCGCACGCAACGTATCAATATACGTTGCGTTTGCGAGTACCCCTACGCCTTACCGACGGACCAATTTCTTGGAGAGAAATGCAGGCTAACCTGGGATATTTACCGGCAAATTGGTACGTACGCAATGGGACCTTGAATGAGCTATTTTGAGTTAAATGAAGCGGATGGATTAATTTCGCAGTTCCGTCGAAATGGGGGTAATAGAGTGAAACCGACTATCCTGCCATCGGCCGGTTCAGTTCCGGCTATCCGCGGAGATGGTTTTCATCATGCGGATGTAGTCGTCGGAGATAGCCACATCTCGCCGCTTCATGACCGCCTCCATCGTTTCCACGGCCTTGTCGAACTTGTAGGGCTGCATCACGTTGGTGCCCACCCAGGTAAAGGAGGGGATCAGTTTCGGGGGAAAATCGGAGGTGAAAATATTGCAGGAGACCCCGCAGATGGTACCGGTGTTTAGCTGCACATTGATGGCGGTCTTGGAGTGATCCCCCATGATGGTACCGATAAACTGCTGGCCGGTCTCCACCTGCTGCATCGTCTCCCAGTCGGTCAGACGGATGGTGCTGTAGTTGTTCTTCAGGTTCGAGGTGTTGGTATCTGCGCCGAAATTGCACCACTGCCCGATCAGCGAGTTGCCGAGGTACCCCTCGTGTCCCTTGTTGGAGTAGGAATGAAAAATGGTGTTGCCGATCTCCCCGCCCGCCTTGCATACCGGACCGATGGTGGTGGCATCGTAGATGCGGGCCCCAGGTTTGACAATTGAATTCCTGCAGATGGCCACCGGTCCCTTTAGTATGGCCCCGGCACCCACGGTGGCCCCCGGTCCGATGTAGATGGGGCCCGTGTCAGCCATCAGAATTGCGCCGGGTTCAATCATGGCGTTGTCGCCGACGTGGATATCCTCCCGACCCGAAAGGATAGCCTTGTCCGATATGGAGGCATTGTTACCGTCCGTAATTCCAAATCGTTCGATATCGGCACGGGTTTCCTGCCCGTTGAGCTGAAACAGGTCCCACAGGTGCTGCAGCTGCGTAAATGAATCCGTTTCTGTCTCGAGCACCAGCAGGTTGCTGAAGTCCGCCCTGCCGTTGGAGAGCCATGTTTCGGCCGTTGCAGCTTCGGTTTTGGCGGCAATCACCTGGTTGCTGCCGGTAAGACAGCTGCCTATCTCCAGCTCCCTCACCCTTGATACCAGTGCCCGGGTAGGCAGAAAACGGCTGTTGATCCAGGCACAGGGCACATCCGGTTCCACCGGCCCCTGTTCAAACACCCCCTGCAGGTTGGTGCGAAGAATCCGTATGGTATCACCTGGTTGTTCTCCGAGCGCAGATTTCCATTTTTCGCTGAGAGTCCCGATCCCGATGCGAATATCGTCCATCGGCCGGGTGAGCGTAAGCGGGTAAAACCGGGATACCAGGTCATCTTCAAAGAAACAGCACTGCATACCAATCTTAAATTTTTCTAAAGTGTTTTAATAGTCTGCTCAGAATGATAAATTTGCGAGGTCGATTCCAGAATTTATCGTATACTTAAATAAACGAAAAAAGCGAGAGTAAAAAATGTGTGGAATAGTTGGATACGTTGGAGGCAAACAGGCGAGTGATATTATCATCAAGGGGTTGCAAAGACTGGAGTACCGCGGGTATGATTCCGCCGGGATTGCGCTGGTGAACGGGTCACTTTGCATTGAAAAGGGCAAAGGCAAGGTCAACAACCTCAAGAAAAAGGTTGAACAGACCAAGTTGAACGGTCACATCGGGATTGGCCATACCCGGTGGGCCACACACGGCCAGCCGAATGATGTCAACTCACACCCCCATGTCAGCGAATCGGGCAAAATTGCCCTCGTGCACAACGGCATTATCGAGAACTACTCTTCGCTCAAAAAAGAATTGATGAACGACGGCGTAGAGTTCAAGTCGGAAACCGATACGGAAGTGATCGTCCACCTGATCGAGACGATTTATGAACATGGCGGTAACGGTGAAGGGGAGATCAGTTTTGAGCGGGCCGTACAGCTGGCCCTCCAGCAGGTAGTGGGTACCTACGGCATCGCCATCGTGAACCTGGAACAGCCCGACCAGATTATCGTGGCGCGTCACGGATCTCCGCTGCTGATCGGGGTCGGTGACGGCGAGATGTTCGTGGCCTCCGACGGCGCCCCGATCGTGGAACACACCAAGAAAGTGGTCTACCTTGATGACGGTGAGATGGCCGTGATCCGCAAAGACGGTTACAATGTCAAAACGATCAAGGATGTTTCACTGACCAAAAAGGTGCACGAGCTTGCGATGAGCGTGGAGGAGATCGAGAAAGCGGGATACCCGCACTTCATGCTCAAGGAGATATTTGAACAGCCCCGCGCCATCGCCGACTGCATGCGCGGCCGGCTCGATCCCAAAAACAATACCATACAGCTGGGGGGACTGGCCGATGTGATGGACCAGTTCGTGAATGCAAGGCGGCTCATTATTGCCGCCTGCGGTACCAGCTGGCACTCGGGACTGGTGGGCGAGTACCTGTTTGAGAGCCTGGCAAAGATGCCGGTGGAGGTGGAGTACGCTTCCGAATTCCGGTATCGTGAGCCGCTCATCGGAGAAGGCGACGTGATGATCGTGGTATCGCAAAGCGGCGAAACCGCCGATACGCTTGCCGCACTGCGCGAGGCCAAGGAACGGGGCGCACTCGTACTTGGCGTCTGTAACGTGGTGGGATCCACCATAGCACGGGAAACCCATGCCGGGGTCTACATTCACGCGGGTCCGGAGATCGGGGTGGCTTCTACCAAGGCGTTTACCGGGCAGGTAACCGTACTGGCGATGATGGCGCTTCTGCTGGCACAAAAGAAGGGCACGCTCGAAAAAGACCGGATGGCAACGCTGATCCAGGCGCTTAGTAAAATCCCGGAAAGCGTGGAGCAGATTCTCCAGCAGAGCGACAAGATCAAGGAGGTGGCCAACCTGTTCAGCTACGCTCCCAACTTCCTCTACCTGGGCCGCACTCTCAACTTTCCGGTGGCTCTGGAGGGTGCGCTGAAGCTGAAGGAGATCTCCTACATCCACGCCGAGGGATATCCCGCTGCCGAAATGAAGCACGGACCCATTGCACTTATTGACGAGATGATGCCGGTAGTGGTGCTGGCACATACCGAGCACACCAACGACAAGATGATCAGCAACATCGAGGAGGTGAAAGCCCGGAAGGGACGCATTATCTCGGTTACCGGAGAAGAGAACCACGACGTTATTGAACTGTCCGAGTTTTGTATCACGATCCCGGAAACCGAAGACAGCTTCTCCCCGCTGCTGACCGTAATTCCGCTGCAGCTGCTCTCCTATTATATTGCTGTCAACAGGGGATGTGATGTGGATCAGCCCCGGAACCTGGCAAAAAGCGTGACGGTGGAATAACCTGTTGACTACTTGTGGATAACCATGTGGAAAACCCCCGGACCTTCCGGATACCAGCGAAAAATAGCCCTGGGGCGGCTTTTGTGACGAATTGACGGGGAATTCTCGGGTCAGCCTGGAATTATTTTTAATAATTCCTGTGGATAACTTGAATTTTGTCCGGGTTTTCTGTAAATAAAAAAGTCCTGTCTCTGCAATTCAAGTCTCACAATCGGGATTCTGTCACAATGGATAACTGGAAGGCACTGCTCTTTAAAATTACCCTGCTGGTTCTCATCAGCATTGTTATTTTGACCGGCTGATTTTACTCTTACAAATAGCTTCAGCCCGAACCGGCCCGACTTGTATCGGTTGGTGGTTCGGTCTGACATTTCCATGTCGGTCTTGCAGTATACCCCGAATCATCAGATGAGAAAGCTCCTTACTTCTTCACGCGAAATCACTCCGGAGTACCGCCTAACCCGTGGCAGGAGGACACTGCCAAACTTCCTTGAATGATCGCCGAAATTCCGGATAATCCTGGCTCCATAGCCCGGGCGTATTCCCGCTGTTGCCGGAATCGAAACACCAGCCGACTGGCACCGCTCTCTATAAATAATTTTGATCTAAGTGATTTTACTTGCATACTCTAGTTAAATCATTTACGTAAAGATGGTATCAAAATGTCAGAGCAGCGGCTAACAAATCTCTCCTACCTGGAAGAGCTGGGCATGGGAGATGATGACCTACTTATCGAAATGGTGGAGATGTTCCTGGAGAACACGCCGGTTTCTATCGATCAGATGAGGAACCACTGTGATGCCTCCAACTGGAAAAAACTGGCGGCCGAGGCGCACAAGCTAAAACCCAATCTTTCCTATGTGGGCCTGGACAATGCCCGGGATCTTGTTGTAGATATTGAAAAAACAGCCAAAAATGATCCGGATCCCTCCGTCCTGCACGACCGACTCGACCGGCTGAACGGGATCTGCCGGGAGGCCTACAAAGAGCTTGAACAGCAACTCGAGGAACTGAAAAAATAGCAGGCAAGTAACATTTGCGGCCGGTTTCCCGTAGGAGGTTGTTACCAAACCACCTTCAATTAATGGAAGCCAGTCATGATATATACGTTAGTTATTAACAGTGTGGCCGTCTATCTTACCGCGAAATTGCTGGACGGGGTCCAGATAAAAAGTTTTTTCAGTGCTCTGGTCGTGGCCATCCTTCTGGCCCTGGTCAATACCTTCATCAAACCGGTGATTGTACTTCTCACCCTGCCGGTAACTATTCTAACGCTCGGGTTGTTTATCCTGGTTATCAATGCACTTATGCTGATGTTGGTGGATGCTGTTGCCGAAGGGATCAAGATACGGAGCTTCGGCTGGGCACTGATATTCAGTATTGTGCTCTCCATGATTAACGGGCTGCTTTTCTGGATTTTTTAAGTGCAGATTGATGTCACAGGGATCCGATTTTTGTTAAAAAACTTTTACAAGGCAGCATGAACTAGCGGTTGACAAGCAGTTTTGTAACTGGCACTTTGGCTTTTTCCGGAAAACAAACAAATGACGGTATGATTTCTATATATTCCCCCCTGCGAACCCTGTTCATGATACTGGTAGCCGGCAGCTTGTTGTCAGGCTGTTCGGTCTTTCAGAAGACCTCTAAAAAAACAGCGTCCGGATCAGACAGCACGAAAGAGGGTGCTGATTCCGACTTCACCCCGTACAGGGAGGTTATCACCGATGAGGCGCAAACCGATGAGGGATTGTTTGATGTCCACAAGGTGGATGACGAATACTATTATGAAATTCCCGACAGCCTGCTTGATCGCGAGCTGCTGCTGGTGAGTCGTATTGCGGGTTCCACCCAGAATCTCAGTTTTGGAGGAGCGGGGATGAAGGCCCGTTCACAGCAGGTGGTGCGATGGCAGCGAAAGGGTGACAAGATACTACTCAGGCACGTATCCTATGAAAATGTCGCGGATCCCGATCAGCCGGTTTACAAGTCGGTACGCAACAACAATTTTGAGCCGGTCGTATTTACGTTCGATATTGAGACCAAAGGGGAGGATAACGCCACAAAAGTAATCGAGGTTACCGATCTCTACACCGATGACGTTGCCCTGATCAGCGGCCTCAGCGAAAGCCAGCGCCGCGAGTTCCGGGTACGCCGCCTCGATGGCCAGCGCAGCCTTATCGACAGTGTTCGAAGCTATCCCCGCAACATCGAAGTACGCCATATCCTGACCTACGACGCCCAGAACCCGCCGGACGACGGGGCCACCAACACCATCTCGCTGGAGATGAACCAGTCGATGATCCTGCTGCCGGAACAGCAGATGGAGCGGCGGAGGGTGGACCAGCGGGTCGGTTATTTCAATATCGAGCAGTATGACTACGGCACCGACGCCCAGAAGGCGGCCGAATTCGAGTATATCACCCGGTGGGAGCTGGTACCGAAAGACAAGGAGGCCTACCTCGCCGGGGAACTGGTGGAACCGGAAGAGCCGCTGGTTTACTACCTGGATCCGGCCACCCCGCCCCGCTGGCGAACATACCTGAAACAGGGCATTGAAGACTGGCAAAAAGCGTTCGAAGCGGCCGGGTTCAAAAACGCGATCATCGCGAAAGATCCGCCCTCGGAGGAGGAGAACCCCTCGTGGTGTCCCGAAGATGTCCGCTATTCGGTTATCCGATATATCACCACGCCGATTCAAAACGCACAGGGGCCGCACGTGCATGATCCGCGAACCGGCCAGATCCTGGAAAGCGATATCCTCTGGTACCACAACGTCATGAACCTGTTGCGCAACTGGTTTTTTGTGCAGACCGCCGCCGCCAATCCCGATGCGCGGGCGGTTAAATTCGAAGAGGAAGTGATGGGGGAGCTGATCCGGTTTGTTGCCGCCCACGAGGTGGGGCACACCCTGGGCTTGCCGCATAACTACGGCTCCAGTTACGCCTATCCGGTCGATTCCCTGCGGTCGCCTACATTTACCTCGACTCACGGTACTGCACCCTCCATCATGGATTACGCCCGGTTCAATTACATCGCGCAGCCCGGCGACGGGGTCACCAGTTTTTACCCGGCAGTGGGAGAATACGACAAGTGGTCCGTCAAGTGGGGTTATACCTGGTTCCCGGAGGATATGTCGGAGGAGGCGAAGCGCGATACCCTGAACAAGTGGGTGCGTGAACGGTTTGACGATCCGCGTTACTTCTTCGGCCGGCAGACGATCAACAAGATCGATCCCCGCTCGCAGAACGAGGACCTCGGCAACGATGCGATGAAGGCCGGTGAACTCGGCATACGGAACCTGCAGCGTATAACGGAAAACCTGGTCGCGTGGACCGAACGCGAGGGGGAAAGCTTCGAGGAGCTGGAGGAGCTGCACCGTAATGTGATGAGTCAGTGGCACCGGTACGTGGGACACGTCACCCGCAACATCGGCGGCGTATATGAAACGCATAAAACCTATGAGCAGGAGGGACCGGTATACGAATTTGTGCCCGAAGAGACCCAGCGGCGGGCCATGGACTGGCTCTATAAGTATGCCTTTACCACGCCCGAATGGCTGCTGGACCGGCAGGTACTGGATCTGACTAATCAATCCACGGCCGTGGAAACGATGCGCAACTACCAGGAGAGCCAGCTGAATACCCTGGTGGATCCGCAGCGCCTGGCTCGGCTTATTGAATTCGATCTTCGGGAAGAGGGCGATACCTACACCGCCATCGAGTTTATGGATGCTGTTCGGAACGGCCTCTGGAGTGAACTGGAGGAGAACAGCGCCATCAATATCCACCGCCGGAACCTGCAGCGGGCCTACCTGGAGCGAATGCATCACCTGATGACCGAGGAGCTGCCCGACATCCCGGAGCAGTACAAGGAGTTTTACGGGTGGACCGAAGTAGATGTGAGCCAGTCGGATATTCGGGCACTGGTGCGGGAGCAGCTTACGATGCTGGACGAGGAGATTACCGAAACCCTGGATCGTACCGGGGATCGGGCTACAAACGCCCACCTGCGGGATGTACAATCCCGCATCGAGGCGATCCTCGATGCGGATGAGCGGGAGGAAGGCTAACTTTTGGAGGTGTTTGGATTACCTCCTCATAAGCCCCTCTTGTGTACACAGGAGGGGCTTGGGGAGGTAAAACAATAATATCTCAAACGCCTCTTCTGGATATTATATGTTCAATGCCCGGGATACAACTGATTACCCCGAACGGGGCAACCATCTCCCCCAACGGCGTCATCCCGGGCCCGGATCCGGGATCTCGCAGGGATACCGTGCGTTGATTTGGCCAGTGCCTTTGTCAACGATTCCTTTCCCCGCGAGATCCTGAAACGAGCTCAGGAGGACGGCGAGGGGGGGAGAACGGGTTGCCCTCCAGAGAGTGTTGGAGCAAACCGATTCCTGAAAGAGTTTCAAAACACGTTCATCAAAATGGTTCAGGACGATAAAAAGGCTTTTCCTTGCGGTAAAGACAACCTCAGGTACGAACGGGTTAAACGGGTATCCCGAAAACATTTTTTTACAGTCCCCCCGGTTGAAAAACAGGGCCGGAATCAATAAGCTTTTTGCACTCTTCTAACAACCGATACATTTATAAAAACAGTCGGCATGATAGCAACAGAAGGTGGATCGGCGCGCAGCCGTATCGTGGGTATTGCATTTGTAATAGTGCTCTTCTTTCAACCTCTGCAGGGGGTGGCTCAGAAGTTGGACATGGAAAAATTCAAGGATATGACGCCCCGGTATATCGGTCCTGCCGGCATGAGCGGCCGGGTTACGGCGATCGACGTAGTGCGCGACAATCCCGACGTGATCTATGCGGGTACCGCATCCGGCGGACTGTGGAAATCCGAAAGCGGCGGTGTCGACTGGAAACCGGTATTTGATGACCAACAGGCCGCTTCCATCGGAGCGGTTGATATCCACTAGGAAAACCCGAGCATAATCTGGGTGGGAACCGGGGAAGGCAACCCTCGCAACAGCCAGACCAGCGGGGTGGGCGTCTTCAAGAGTATGGACGGCGGCCGCACCTGGACCTTCATGGGGCTTGAAAAGACCCGCGTCATTCACCGCGTAATCATTCATCCCGATAATCCCGAAATAGTCTATGTCGGTGCGCAGGGCGATGCGTGGTCCGACAGCGAGCACCGGGGGCTCTACAAGACCACCGACGGCGGGGAGACCTGGGAGAAGATCCTGTATGAAAACGAGCGAACCGGTATAGCCGACCTGGTCATGGACCCGCACAATCCCAACAAGATGTTTGCCGCGATGTGGGAGTTCCGGCGCTGGCCCTGGTTTTTTGAATCCGGTGGAGAGGGATCGGGGCTCTATATGACGCTCGACGGCGGTAATAACTGGCGGAAGATCACTGCCGAAGACGGGCTGCCGGAAGGGGAGCTCGGTCGTATCGGCCTGGCCATAGCGCGCAGCAACACCGACAGGGTGTATGCCTGGGTCGAATCGAAACAGAACGCCATCTACCGGAGCGATGACGGCGGGTATTCATGGAGTAAAACTGTTACGGTGGAGGAAGATGAGAATGCCGGAAACCGGCCGTTCTACTATGCCGATATCTACGTCGATCCCCGGAATGAAAACCGGGTCTACAGCCTCTATTCATTCCTCTCGGTGAGTGAAGACGGGGCCAAATCGTTCGAAAGTATCTATCCCTACTACAACTACGTGCACCCCGATCATCACGCATTTTATATTCACCCGGATGATCCCTCGTTCATTATCGATGGCAACGACGGCGGGCTGAATATCTCGCACGACCGCGGTGAGACCTGGCGCTTCGTGGAAAACCTGCCGGTGGCGCAATACTACCACATTAATGTTGATATGGACTATCCCTACAACGTATACGGGGGCATGCAGGATAACGGTTCCTGGCAGGGACCGGCC